>JANOUH010000418.1:0-10499 GCA_031416795.1 Cytophagales bacterium
TGCTTTTCAGCAACCGTCAACGAGGGGAGGCAGGTGAGTGGATAGAGCCCAGCATCATTGATCAGGTCTCTCAATGAATTGTCCTTGGGATAATCCCAACTGAGCAAACGCATTTGTTTGCACAGTGCATAATCAATGGCATCTCCAGTGAATTTTGCATTGGTAGCGATGCATCCTATGAATGAGCCTTTCTTATTTTGCCGCAATACCAGCACATCCTCAAACCTTGAATGGATATAGAGCGGGGTTTTTACATCTACGGCCATGCCCGGCCTATTGCGGTATTTACATTCCACAAAAACAGTCTCAGATTCTTTTTCTGCAATCACATCAATTTCGTGGGTTACACATTTTCCCTGTAATATTTTTCCAATCTCCACTGCATACCCCTGGCGTTTAAAGAGTTCGCCAACCAACTGTTCAAATGGAAAACCAGATGGCCCCAAATCCATAATGCCCTTTTTTAGATAATACTGTGCGGCATGTGACTTTGATAATTGGCGAAGAAGGCGGAACGCTTCACTATATATTTTTTGGGTGCTGATGCCTTGATATAGTTTCGGCCTAAGAGCCTCTATAACAGAATGGATTTCATCCGGTGTAGCCTCGGAGCGCAATAACGATTTTCTCAGTTTGTCAATTGAGAATGGTTCTGTCAGGCCCGATGCTTTCGTTACGATAATTTTGTTTTTCATGGTCTTGTTATTTCTCCGCCCACAGGTGGTCAATGTGTTCTATACCTCTCAAAAAAATGTGTTTACAAATACGTTGGCATTAGTACTTCGCTTTTATGGTACTGTATTTTTTCTCTTACTTTCAATCTCACCAATCAGAAAACCATATGGTTTTAATGGCTCGATATGGTCACATGCAATTTTAACCATTGCAATAAGGGGAATTGCAAGAAAAATTCCGGGTATGCCCCATACTAGTTGGCCTATCACTAAAGCAATGATTGTAGTGAAAGGGTTTATTTTCACCTGAGGCCCAACAATTAGCGGTTCCAAAATCCATCCTTGTATTAATTGCACCAATCCGTAAGTGCCAATTATTCCTCCAAGCATAGGAAGGCTTGCGCCCTGTACGGCAGCTACAAATACCGTGAGTGAAGTTCCGGTAATATTTCCGATATAAGGAACAATTTCGAGCAGTCCGCAGATAATGGCGAAGAGGAGTGCATTTTTAACTCCTATTATACTAAATCCAACGCCATACATTATCCATAAACATACTATCATTTTTGCAAGTCCGACCAGATATTGTTGGGACACCTTAGTGGCACTGCTAACTACCTGTTCCATTTCGTCTCGTTCAGAGGGTGGCGTAAGTTTGATAATGAAATGCTTAATGTGACTGCGATAATAGAGCAGACAGAAAAGATAAACCAGTGTTAAAATCAAATTGGTGAAGATATATGTAAACGAACCTACCATTACTTGTAAAATATTGGCAAATGATGGCTGCTCATCTTTTAGTAGCTGTAATTGTTTCTCTGCTGAAATCCCTAGGTGATTAAAAATATATTCTTGAATAAGGTCAACTGTCTCAATGCCCTTTTGTGTTATCAGAGGAAGATCATTAGCCAGAGCGGACATCTGCCATGCAAGCAGTGAACTTATGCCCGCGATAATAACCAACAATACTATAAGGCAGAGTAATACAGCCAAACCTTTGGGTACTCTTTTCCCTTCCATCCAGTTGCAAAAAGGTAGAAAGAGTGCGGCTAAAACACCCCCTATAGCAAGCGGCATCAGAAAATCTTTTGCATAGTGAAGTCCAGCAAAAACCAGAAACACTATGAGTAGTGTTTTAATTGCAGAAGATTTAGTGATTGTCATACTGTACTTTGTTAAAACACAAAAGGTATTTCTATTGGCATAAAATAATTCAAGGTTTTCCTTTTACTTTTCCTTTCAATAGGTCATACTTTAGTTCAATAGAATCAAAAAAGCTCAAACTCACTTTTTATTCCTTTCGCCCAGCAATCCAAGCTATGAATAGTTGTTTTCGAAATGTCTTGCAACGCCTCGTTCGTTAGAAATGCCTGATGGCTTGTGATAAGCACGTTCTTAAAAGTCATGAGCCGTGCAATCACGTCATCTTGCAAAATATTGTCTGAATGATCTTCAGAAAAAAGCCCCTTCTCTTCTTCATACACATCTAATCCAAGGTATCCGATTTTGCTTTTCTTTAGTGCTTGGATTACCGCTTTGGTGTCAATCAATGCGCCCCGACTGGTGTTAATCAACATTACCCCATCTTTCATTTGTTCTATCCGTTGTTTGTTGATGAGATATTGGGTGCTTGCTGTCAATGGGGTGTGCAGCGTAATGATGTCGGAATTTTGGCATAGTGTATCCATGTCGGTGAATTCAAGATTGAATTCTTCCGCCAGTTTTTTGTCGGGGGCGACATCACAGGCCAATAACTTGCAGCCGAAACCGTACATAATCCTGACCACTACTCTTCCAATTTTTCCAGTGCCTATAATACCAACGGTTTTCCCGTGCAGGTCGAACCCTGTTAGCCCGTCCAAAGAAAAATTCATATCCATAGTGCGGTTGTGCGCACGAATGAGCCTGCGGGAGGGTACTGTAGATGGCTACTTTCATTTAAGTGCGGTTCTTATTTGTGTCCTGCTCTGGTCCATACTTTTAAAAGCGTAGCTTGATGTTTTGACAGATTGAATCAATAATTGAGGTTTGATGATAGCCTCCTTCGACTCCTTCTGGAAATCAGTTTTTCAAGTTCAACGGCAATCACTACTAACAAAGCGGCAGCACTGACCAACGCAAATTCACTTAAGGTCAAGGCTTCGGTCTTAAAAATGGGTTGAAAGATGGGTGTGAAAGTAATAACCAATTGCAAAAACAGGGCTATGGTGACAGCGGCAATAAGCGGCTTGTTTGATAAGATGCCCCAACTGAACAACGATTTACTTTCGGAACGGATGACCAGTACGTGGGCCAACTGACTTACGCATAAAAAATTAAATACAATGGTTTGCCAATGGAGACCGTTTCTAATCGCCCATCCTTGCAGCGACAAGGCGATGCCAGCCATCAGCATGCCCACCCATATCATGTGTAGGCCACGGCCTTTGTCAAAAACACTTTCCTGTGGAGCCCGCGGAGGCCGGTTCATAATATTTTCTTCTTCTTTTTCAAACGATAATGAAATAGCAGGCAAGCCGTCTGAAACTAAGTTTATCCATAAAATATGAATGGGCAACAACGCGATAGGCAAACCAATAATAGGCCCCAAGAGCAAAGTCAACAGTTCACTGGAGTTGGTGGTCATCAGGTATTTGATAAACTTGAGTATGTTGTCGTAGATCCTTCGTCCTTCTCGCACTGCCTTCACAATCGTAGAGAAATTATCGTCAAGCAAAATCATGTGTGCGGCTTCCTTGGAAACATCAGTGCCAGTGATACCCATAGCGATGCCAATGTTGGCACGTTTTAATGAAGGCGCATCATTTACACCATCGCCAGTCATGGCTACATAGTGCCCTTTTTGTTGCAGGGTCTTTACAATCCGAAGCTTTTGTTCGGGAGATACACGCGCATAAACTTTTATTTTTTCAACCTTGGCCAAAAAGGTATCATTATCCCACGCAGCCAATTCTTGGCCCGTTACGACCAAGTCTTTTTCGTTGTTCAAAATCCCAATGCGTTGCGCAATGGTCTTGGCTGTGAGTGGGTGGTCGCCAGTTATCATGACAGGCACGATGCCAGCAGTTTTGCATTGGGTAACTGCAGCAAACACTTCGTCACGGGGCGGATCGATCATACCTGTCAATCCCAAAAACTGTAAACCGGATTCGTGAATTTTAATGTTTGGGTTTTCCGGCAGCGCTTCCCAATAGCGATACGCAAACCCTAATACTCGAAGGCCTTTAGCCGCAAGATCATCTACTTGCTTTTGCAGATGGGGTAAGTCAATATTGTCACACTGCTGAAGTAGTAGATCAGGCGCCCCTTTGGTGAAGGAAATTATTTTGTTTTCATGGGGGTGAAAAGTGGTCATCAGTTTACGGTCAGAATCAAAAGCAAGTTCTGCAAGTCTAGGCCAACTGTCTTTCTGAATGTGCTGGTCTCTGGCTACTTCCATCAAGGCCACTTCTGTACTGTCTCCCTTTATGATCTTATCTTTGTCTTCAGCGGCATCATTGTTTAATGCAAACGCATGCAGCAATAACAAAACCTGTTCTTGTTGATTAATGAGGGAAAATGAATTCCGTTCATACAGCTGACCGTTCACAAACACCGTCTCCACGTGCATTTTATTTTTGGTAAGCGTTCCCGTTTTATCGGTGCAGATATAAGTAACAGACCCTAAGGTCTCCACAGCTGGTAGTTTTCTAATTAGACTGTTGAACTTGATCATTCGCTTGGCAGCCAATGCCAGTGAAATGGTGATAACGGCAGGTAATGCTTCAGGAATGGCGGCAACGGCCAGCGAAATACTGGTGAGAATCATTTTTGTTATGTCTTCGCCACGCACCCAACCAGCCACAAAAAATAAAATACAAAGAAACAAAACGAGTACAGAAAGTTTTTTGCCGAACGAGGCCATGCGCTGTTGCAAAGGGGTGAGCGTTTCATCTTCTTGCAACATTTTAGCAATACGCCCTAATTCCGTTTGCATACCGGTGGCAGTCACGACCCCACTGCCTCTACCGTAAGTTACAAACGTACCCTTGAAGGCCATGTTCCTTTTATCGCCAATAGGCAGCTCATCTACTTCTATGGTCTGTGTAACTTTATCAATGGCATGCGATTCGCCCGTTAGTGCAGCTTCCTCGATTTTTAAATTCTTGGAATCAATGATCCGCAGATCGGCTGGCACGGCATTGCCCGCTTCCAACAATACCACATCACCAGGCACCAATGCGGTAGCCGACAACCAAGCAATGCTTCCATCTCGCAATACCCTCGCTTGTGTAACGGCCATTTGTTTTAATGCCTGCATGGCTTTCTCTGCACGGTATTCTTGGAAGAAACCAAGGAGGGCATTTAGAAGTACAATAATGAGAATGACGATGGTATCGGCCAGATCGCCAACAACCCCTGCGATGATTGCTGCGGCAAGTAAGATCAGGATCATCACATCCTTGAACTGAGCGAGCAACATACCGGCCACGCTTTTCTTTTTACCTTCTTGCAGTTCGTTTGGACCAGTCAGTCGAAACTTATCCTCTGCGGCCTTGGCACTTAACCCTTGGGGGGCTGAACCCAGCGATTCAAAAGTTTCGGGTATGCTTAGTTTATGCCAGTTCATGCTTAAATTACTTTGGTGGTTCACTTACTCTATTCCAATTGCCCAAGTTTGTCGCCACCTATCAGCCTCCATGCCCAACCTACCTGCAAGGCATTCAAGAAACTGATATCCAGTATTTACCAGTGTTTCTCATACTTACCTGTGCATTCTGTTACTTTTATCCGATAGACAATTGCCTTTACTTCCTTCTCCACCATTTCGGCTCGCATGGAATGGTGTTCGTTCGAAAAAGCTGTTTCACTTGCCATCAATGGCTTTAGGCGATCAGTTAAAATCTTCATTCCTTTTTCTTTTGAATCTACATCTTTCAATTCTTCATATTCACCCCAAAGAATTACGCTACGCCAATTGGCCATATTCTCCATTACATCTACTTCAAAGCATACATTCGGATTCTTACGCATCATTTTGATTTTTGCACCCTCTTTTGAATGACCATAAATATATCCTCCATCGTAAGCGTACGTAATGGGAACCACAAACGTCTTTCCATCTGCATGACAACCAATCCGGCCAATGACCTGGCTATCTAGCACAAGATCAATTTGCCCTTTTGTAAGGATACCTAACATTGCATTTGTTTATTTACAGTTTAACACTACTCGACCAATTAAAACCATACGATGTCAACTGAGTCTATCATTCTTGCGCTACTTTGAAAATATGAGAACAGGGACTCTAGTTGTATATGTTAATTCCGCTGATTTGCTGGGTAGAAAGATACTCTCAAAAAAGCCCTTTTCTCTGTTGGTAAACATTATCAATAACTCAGGCTTTGACCTGTCCACGTACTTTGATATTTTCTGCACAAGTGACAGTTCAAGATCATTTTTAGAAACAGTTAGCTTAATGTTTTTGTATTCGGATGTAGCAAATAATGCTTTGTTATTTTGGAATTTCTTTTTATCAACAACTAAAGATGAATAATGAAGCACTTCTAAATTTATTTTAAGGGCAATTGAGATCGCAGATACTTTCCTTATTTCTTTTTTTAGATTCTCAAAATCAGAAAGGTAGGTAGCCGTTTTTAGTGGCTTGACCCGATAATGGCTTGGAATGACCATGATTGGAATTTTGGAATTGTTCACTAAATAAGAAGTGTGCGTACCTATAATTTTTCTTAGAATACCAGCACCTTTAGTGGCAATACAGATAAAGTTAATTCCTTTTTTTTCGGCATAGCTTATAATATCTTTCTCTGTTGAGATAACTTCATCTATAACAAATTTAGTATTAGCAAATTTGCTTTTACCCTTGCCAATAGAATCAGAAACAAATTTTTTAAGATCAATTGACAGTCGTTTGACTTCTTCCTCTTTATAACGGTTAAAAAAATCACTACTCCATCTGGTTGGTTTCAGAAAATGTACAGCGTGATAAAAAACTACGTCTATGCTTTTTGATTGATGTGCAAGCGTTTGGGCAAATCTAATTGCTCCTGCAGAATTTACCGAAAAATCGGTAGTAACTAATAGTTTCATTTTTAGGATATTTTTATTGTTATTATTATTTATATCAATTAGTCCATAAAGCGATGATTGATCATTGCTCTGCTCTGCCAACTGCTTTCTTTCCTCAGCTTTTTCACTCGCAATGGTTGATTTATTTTCTTTCTCATTCAAATTACCATAGACAACTCTATCGTGGGCTTTCATAAATTTGGTGCGTTATGTTTACATTTTTCTCACGTATACATAAACATACCATTCATTGAGCTTATAAAAACAGTTTCTTTCGATCATTGAGATAATTCCACGACAGCCGCTCTTTTCTGACTATTCGCTCCTCACTTATTTTTGCATGATTCTTTTTCTGGCTCCGAAAAATAAGTAATCTTGAGCCACTTTGAATAGACTTCCACAGGAAGGTAAAAACACAACGCTTCCTATCATGATCTGTGTCAATTAAGCTTGCTCTTTTAGAGTAAGCTAAGGATTGATTCTTATCACTTTAAACAAATATAGCTCTTAATAGCTTAGGATGTCTGAAATTAGTTGTTGGGACGTTTTCAGTGCTGTAACTTGGATTTGCGCAGATATGTCAGGCGCTCCAGTATAGCTTTTGTTAGCGCCATGTGCCCGACTCTTTTATGTCATACGTTAATATGTCACTCTTTGTCGGGGTGGGTTATTGAAAATGCTGCATTGTCCACCGTTATGGTCGTATGTTCTTTATTCTATTCTCTTTAGTCCACTGTACATTGTTGGTATACTAAGTCCGCGGGCGGGGCAACCGAACCCAATGTGTCGGGTTGCTTTGCTCACTCTGTCAAGTAAAGGTGCGGTGGGGCCGCACTCTTGGCAAAGCCTTTGGATTGCAGGAGGTGAGGCGTGGGCTTTGGCAAGTGTGCTGCTTGTGGTGGCTTCACTGTCGGGTTAAGCATTACTCCATTTACTCTTGCCTCAATGAATTGACCGGGTTGGAAGTTGCAATCTTTGCCGCCTGAAAACTTATAGTTAGCACGGTGATAATTAAAATCAAAAAAACTGAGACCACCGGGATCACCCAGTCCAATTCAATTTTGTAAACGAAGCTTTGTAGCCACCAGTTGGAAACATAGTATGTTAGCGGCAACGCGACAAGGCAAGCCAATCCCGTCAGCTTGAGAAATGAAATAGCCATCAACGCAAACACCCTTGAAGAACTTGCGCCCATTACTTTTCTAATGGCCATTTCTTTGTCTCTTCGTTCGGCCATGAACATAGACATGCCCAACAGTCCAATGCAGGTGGTGATAATGCCCAGCACAGTAAACACTCTCGATAAATCATACAGCGCATTCTCTTCGAAATAAAGACGGTTGAACTCATCATCTACAAACCAATGCGCCATACCCACATCTTCGGGCATTACTTTCTTCCAGGTTTTTTCTACTGACACAATCTTCTCCTGGATTTTCCCGGCAGGGAGTTTCACATAATAAATAATGTCATTGCCCCTGTCTTTTTGAATGGCCAGCACCAGGGGATCAATTTTCTTGTAAGCGCTTTTGTATTTAAAATCTTTTAGAACACCCCGAACTGTAAAGGTCTTTTCATTATTGTTCCACCCATCTTTCAAAACAAAAGTTTGCCCTATCAAATCATTAATATCTGAGTTAAGTTGTCGCGCCACTTCTTCATTTACCAATACTTCTGTTGAATCGATTGGCGGAGAATTTTCAAACAGCTTTCCGGCCAAGAGTTCAAGCCCATATACATTGGGGAAAGTTGGCCCTACGCACATCATCTCCCATTGATATTTTTTTTCATCTTTTTGCGGAAGAGATACTTCATAGTTTAATGGGGTGAACCCTTCTCTTCGGGGTAAGTGGTTTCCATACGATGAATTGGCGAGGTCAGGGTCTTTGGCCAATTCATTCCTAAAGACTTCCAGCTTATTTACCGGGGCGGTATTTCCATACCGAATGCTCAGCACCTGGTCACCGGCTTGGTTCAAGTCGTTGTTGATCATGTCGTTCATTTGCCGGATGACAACCCAAGTGAAAATAATGAGGATCAATGATGTGGCGAATTGAAAAACCATGAGCGATTGCCGTAAAATATTTGCAGCCTTGCCGGAAACCGCACCTCCCTTTAAAGTCTTAACGGCATTGAACGATGAAATATAAAAGGCTGGATAAAGCCCGGACAATAATGAGACGATGATCCACAGTAGCAAGATTATGAGCAAAGAGATTGGCGTAAACAAATCCGCAATTGTAAAATCCTTGTCGGCAAAAGCACTGAACTTGGGCAGGAATACAATCGCCAGGATATAGGCAATTATGATAGCGATGCCCGTCACTAAAAATGATTCCTGCAAAAATTGAAAGACCAACTGGCCTCTGCTACTGCCCAACGCTTTTCTCATCCCTACTTCCTTGTTCCTTCGTGTGCTCCGGGCTGTGGCCAGGTTAGTATAGTTGATACAGGAAATCAGGAGGATAAATATTCCTATGGTGAGAAAGATATAAATATATTTTTTGTTGCCCGGCATCTCGGGGAACAACAGATAAGGAATATCAGAGAAATGAGTGTCTGTTATTTTTAGAAAAGAGATTTCGATTATCTCCTGCTTGTATCCCTTTGATCTGATAGCATCATTCACTTCTTTTTTCAACTGTTCGGCCATATGTTTTAAATCAGTGCCTGCAACAGTCCGAATGTAGATGCCTCCACTCACTGCTGGCCAAACCAGGGAAGTTAGTGCATCATCAAAATTTACTTTGTCAGCCTCAAAGCTCTGTTTTTGAAGTTCCATATTGAGCAAGTATTTCGTTGATCTTCCATAGAGCATATTGTAAGGAAGGTCTCTGAACACTCCTTTGACAACGACATCCATCTTTTTGTTGTTAAGAAAAAATGGATGACTGAATTGGATTTGTTTCCCTACCGCTTCTTCTTCACCAAACAACTCACGGGCACAGGTTTCCGATATTGCAATGTCTGTTGGTTGCTCAAAAAGGTTGGCTCGGTTTCCTTCAATTACATCCAGAAAAAACAAGTCGGTATAATTTTTCATGACGTATGCCACTTCTTCTGAAAGTACGATCCTGCTTTCATCGTTTTTGTTGGGAACATAAAATGAATATGGCCATCCAACCCGATTGATGAATGAGTAATTTTCAACGTATTTAAAATTTTCTTTCAGATAATAACCCCAACCAGCAAAGGCCCACCCATCTATAAATTCTTTTCCTTCATATTTCGTTTTTGAAATGATACGATAGGTGTTGTTAGGATCGGGATGTTGAGTGTCATACGTTAAATCATCGTAAACATAGAGGAACACATACATGGCTGAGGCCAGACCAATGGCAAGGCCAATAACATTTAAGGACGATTGTACCCGCTGCCTGAGAAATACTCGGACAGCCATGAGAAGGAAATTGCGTGTCATAATTTTGAACATTTTAGATTTTCATAACTAAAGTAATGCGTAGAAATATCCTGGCCATGCAGCCTGTCACCTAGACAAACATTTGCAATCAGTTGTAAATAATGTGATGGGTGGGAGGGAATTTGGCTCTTGCCATAGCTTTGGTGTCGTGGTGGGTTTGTGCGGCTATGGCTTGTGCCAAATGCGCGGTGCAATCCATATTTATTGAGCCGTGTCGTTTTGATTTTCAGAAGTCGACCGTCACTGTCAGCGGAAATCAAATCGAGTCTCCGTGTTACAAAATGTCCGAGAGCACCAACGTTAAAGTCCTTTGTTTAAAATTCTTTTCTTCATTA
>JANOUH010000419.1:0-1737 GCA_031416795.1 Cytophagales bacterium
AGCGCGTTGAAACAGCCTGATCGTATCGTGTTGTCATTTCTAAAATTCGTAAGAAACAAATCTATTGATTTTTCGATGACTAATACGGAAGAAGCTTTGATAAAAAAGTCTGTTGCTAGTGCAATCGGTTGTTTACCATTCCTTCGTTAGGTGTATCTTTAAGAGCAGGTGCAAATGTACCGTATGCCACTTATAAAGATACTTGGTCCGCCAGTGGCCTGGCTGCCGGGGTTGTATTACTATGAGGTTAAGATCAATCAGGAGAAATTATCCTGCAAAGGTTGGGTGCAGGTGATTAGGTGAGTATTGGGACTTAGGTATTGGGCATTAGAAACCTCAGGCTGGCATTCAGTCAGTTTTTTTCATTTGAGTATAAACACTATATCTGAATTTCTATCTCATGATAAACTCCGCCATCAGCCGAGTATATCAGTTTATTATTCCAAGAGGCATTGATAGAGCTAAATTCTGAAGTACTAACACCATCGCACTTGCCTGTTGCTTTCATTTTATAGCATAGCTTTAGGGTATCAAGATCATTCTGAAAAAATTGAACAATAAAACTCTTGCAGATTTCTGAACGAAAGGCAGCTTGATCCTTATCCGATTCATAAACGGAACTAATAATCAAGTCACCAGAGTTCAATAACCATATCGACACAGGTTGATTGGTTGCAAGATCCCACCTTTAGCGAATCGCGAGGAAAGATAGGGCGAGTTGAATTGTAGATCAGATCCCTTCTATTTTTAGAATCGATAAATCTAATTGGCAAACCACCTGAATTTGCTACTGGCGGTTCATCACAACAAGAGTTGAGACTAATAAAAAATGCAATTAATAATAGGGATGTAAGCATTCTCATTTTGATTCCATTTTAAATTCATCGCTTTTCTAAGCAGACCAATTAGCGAGTTAAATTCAGTACCGTATAACACTGATTCGTTGTTCATATGCACAATGGTTGCAACGCCCAAGCCATAAAACCTAAAAAAAGGAAATTCAATTTCAGGTTTCAGAATGACACATGGTTTTCGGTGAGACTTGAAATCGTAGGTGTGGTTTCCGTATTCGCTTTAAAAGCATACTACCAAAAAGGTATTGAAAAATCATTTTCTAACAAAACTGGAGCAAAACTTACATCCAAAATGAGAGCTTACTAAAACTGAAAATAAATAAACGGCTGTATGCCTGCCGATTTGGTTTGGATAACCAATACAATGACAGCAATCATAATGGCTGCCTTAGCGGTCAACGGTATTTCAGTAAACCACTGCTCAGCTTTTGATTCTATTTCTTTAGGAATGAAGTGAAGTAGATAGCCCACAATCATGAGAGAAAGAACAATTTTATATCCCGATACAAACTCTAAAAATATTTGTGGTGTGAAGTGAGTTGTGATTTGTGAAATCATTTGACCTGCGATTTCCATATTGCCTGCCCGAAAGAATATCCAACAGAAGCAGACGAAATGAAAGGTGAGAATGACACCGATTAAATTACTCAGTTTTTCTGGTAAAATGTTTTTAGTTGAAGTAATGGGAAATAGTGAGAGGAAGAATTTATGAACCATTAGAGCGGCACCATGCATGGCTCCCCAAAGTATGAAACGGAATGAGGCACCATGCCAAAGCCCGCCCAAAAGCATTGTGAGAAAAAGATTTAGGTAAGTCCGCAATTTTCCTTTACGGTTGCCTCCCAGTGAAATGTATAAGTAGTCCTTTAGCCAACTAGAAAGC
>JANOUH010000420.1:0-7886 GCA_031416795.1 Cytophagales bacterium
TTGATCACTCCGGGCTACATAGGTCAACCCAATGTTATGGACTTTGGATTTGATTTAATTTTGTTTGATTAATGGAAAAGCATGTGTTGGGTCTCGCACTGCCCACCGATCCGCGATGGGTCAACATCGCAGAAAAAAACATGGAAGAAATATTAGTTGATCATGCCTACTGCGAACAGAAAGCGGCTTCTTCCTGCATATCCATTATTGTAAGCTATCCTGAAAAAGCCAGAGTAGTAGAAGTGCTCACCCCAGTAGTAGCGGAAGAGTGGGGGCATTTTGAAAGAGTGCTTGAAGAACTTAAGAAGAGAGGGTATAAACTAGGCTTCCCACGCAAAGATGAATATGTAGACCAACTTCAGAAGATTGTAAAGAAGGGCGGAAACAGAGAACAACAATTAGTGGAGAAACTTTTAATCAACGCACTTATCGAAGCCCGCAGTTGTGAACGTTTTAGATTATTAGCGAAAGAAATTGGAGATGCTGAACTAAGTAAATTCTATTATGAACTTATGGTTTCTGAAGCAGGCCATTATAAAAACTTTCTGGCGCTTGCCAAAGAATTCATGGACACTGAACTGGTAGAAAAGCGGTGGAGAGAAATTCTTTCACAGGAAGCTGAAATTGTAAAGAACCTCGAAGTGCGTGGTGATCGCATGCATTGATTATTCTCTTACTACTATTTTCTGCACACGCTGACCCTGACTCGTTTTCAATTTAAGAAGATACAAGCCACGAGTATGATCTAACGTGATGCTTTCCTCATGTTCTCCCGATGCCTTTGATGGCCATGACTTCGTATACACAACACGCCCTGAAAGATCGTGAACGGTTAATTCAACGTACGAAGTTTCAGCCAGGGTAAATGAAACTTTAAAAGCTCCGTTGCTGGGATTGGGATAAGCCTGCAAACTTAAAGCAGGGTTCACGTACTCAGCAACTCCGGTAGGCTTTTGCTGAATATACAAGTCATCCAGTGCCCACCCCCAGGCTGTAGTTGCAAGATCAGAATATAATCTCATGCGAAATAGCAATGTATCGCCTACGTTGAATTTTGAAGTAAGGTTGATATTATGATCTACAAACAATCCAGCGTTTCCTGGTTGCGTATTCTTATAAGCAGACAACCAATTGCTATTATAGGAGGCATTATAACCATTTTCTATGGGTGTCCAGTTAAGTCCATCTTTGGTGGCTTCTACCACAACATAGTCTTTAAACTCAGGCTGGCCAAAGGCTGATCCTGCGTTGCCCGGTTCAACAATAGCGATATCGCGATAGAAGAAGAATGGATAATCGGCTGTCAATATAATGGGTTGTTTTAGTATGGCGATGCTCTCTGTGTTCACCAGATAATTGCTTTGACTTTTTAAACTTGTATTAGCGCTTCCAAAGGTCTGAACAGAAAAACCGCTCAATGAAAAATCGGTATCCGCCATAAAGTAATTAAAGTATTGTTGTTGGTAGGAATTCAGTATCAGATTTTCACCCGACAACGTAACAGAGTGAATAGGCGATGATCCTTTGTAGCTTATCAATTTCGCTGCGATGTTGCCTTTTGGTGCATTGCCAATTTTAACTACATATTCGCCTTGAGCAACAGCGGGTAGTTTACCCGACTTTAAACCATTGATCCAGACGTGTGTAGAATCAAAATCTTCCTGAAGTTTAATTTTAAGTGCCAACTCCGATTTGGGTGATGTGCCCATGGCCGTGATCAAAGGATTGTTTATCGTAATTTGTGTTGCTTCTATTTTAGCCGTCCAGATGCCTCTTCCATGCGTGGCAATGATGACCTGATCATCTTGTCCTTTTAAATCCCACACCGATACGTTAGGAAAATCATTGAGTATCGCCCATGAGTTTCCACCATCAAGTGATTCCACGATTCCGATTTCTGTTCCAACCCAAATAATATCTGGATTATCGGGGCGCACATATAAGCAATACACCGCAACATCAGGAAAGCCTTTCGTGCTGGTGGCATCATTGGTTATGTATCCTGAAATATCTTCCCAGCTTTGACCTAAATCTTTTGTTCTTAAAATCTTGGGTGATCTGGCTATGGAGAAGAGGGCATAGGCTGTCTTTTCTTCTGTAGGGTGACTGGCTAATTTCGAAGTGCTGCCGAGTATTGCGTTCGGATAGGTGTTGGTGATGGTGTATGTGGTGCCACCATCTTGAGAAACATAAAGGCCGCGGGTTGAACTGATCCCACTTCCTGCCCAAATAATATTGGCGTTGGCGCGTGATACTTCAGCATCAGCAAAGTTGGTGAGCCCCCATTTTTCGGTGATCGGTGTTAACGCCCAGCTGCCACCGAAGTCGGAAGACTTCCAAACGCCTTCTGACCCCACGGTAAATAAAATGTCAGGAGCTTGTTTTGAGTTTGCCAATTTCGACAGGAAAGGAAACTTCTCCGGATCAGGAATTCCACTGGCTAATGATAATCCAGTGATTGCTTTTTGCCAGGTAAGACCGCCATCGAGTGAGCGTGCAAAGTTATTGTACTGCGATCCTCCGATCATTTTTTTACCATCGAGATTATTCCAGATCACTTCAAATCCATCGCCTGCTAATTGGGCGTTGGTTGCGTATGGAGTGGATGCCGATGCAACTAAGTTAGCCGGTGAGAAGTAGGTGGAGTTGTCTTGCATGCCTCCAAAGTATTGATCAGCTCCTGGCCTTTTATCTGCTCCGTAGAATTGGCTTGTGTTATATCCATTGCCCACCATCGTCCATTCTCCTTGTGTAACACCTGGTGTGGTGGATGTTTGTGATAGAAAAAGGCCACCATCATTCGCGATTAAAAAGCGAAACGTCTTTTGTGTCTCACTTTCTTTAATGACAATAATATTGTGATGATCAGGGTGCACGAAGTTCCTGTTGTTTTTACCATCGTATTCATTATAAGGATCTGCCACGGAAGAAGATGTGGCGGGTATTTTAATCACTTCACTATAGATGAAGCGCAATGCAGAAACGGGGAGTGCATTTGGATTCCAGGTGCCACCTGCTGTTAACGTTGGCCAAATGTTATACATCAATTGAAACATGTGACCACCATTTGTGGCGATGGAAGGACTTATGTTTGTCGCATCATAGTCCACATTGTTGATAAAAAGGTATTCTCTGCTTTGCGCATTGGGTATTGTACCAGTGGTGTTGGTTTCGTATAAATTAAATGCGCCATTACGATCCTGATCACGGAAGGAGACCATGAGCTGACGGTTGGTGGTGATATCCCAAACTTCAAATGGAACCGACACATAACCCTGAAAGACATAATTAGCATCGGGCACACCAGAAGTAGATCCTTCAGGAACCATAAAGCGATGTGCCTTCTGACTTTTACCAGGGCCGAATCTTATCTCCACATTGGTTTTGTTGGCGGCATCACCCAAATCAAGTTTGCCCTGATACGCATCGGCACCAAAATTTACCAGATTGATAAACGAAGCGGTGTTGAACTCTTCCATGGTATAACTTCCCACAGCCGAGCCGGTGCCACCTGCCGTCAATTTGATTTTATATAATCCTATGCCCCCCACATACACTACATCTTTATCAAAGGGATCACAGACAATCGTGTTATCATACCAACCCTGGTCGCCTAAGTAGTTGAGCGATTTATTGGCTAACGATAAATTAACCAGCGACCACGAGGCTCCTCCATCATCAGAAACATAGAGATCTGATTTAGTACCCGAAAGTGTTCCTTGTGAGGAGGCAAAAATGCGATCTGTTTTTACGGGAGAGATATTAATTTCAACTCGACCACCCGGGTTCATGCCCGCGTAGGATGTTGCCCAGGTTAGCCCACCATCCGTTGACTTGATCACGCCTACAGAATAGCGCGTAGCATATTGCACATTGAAATCTCCGGGCACAGTGCGGAGGTCTTGCATCTGGCCGCTATAGACTTTCGTCCAGTTCAAACCACCATCTTCAGATCGATAGATGCCGTTATTGCTTGCGGCCAGAATAACATTTGCATTCGTAGGTTTAACCACGATGCGGTTTATTTCTTCCATTTCAGTGGTGCTGGAAAGAAACGTCCACGTAGCTCCACGATTGATGCTCTTAAAAATACCATGACCGCGCACTTCTTCAAAGCTTCCAAATCCTTCGCCCGTGCCGGCATAGATGATACTGTGATTTGATTCCGCCATCACCAACACCGTAGTGGCCAGGTTGGGTAAATCCGGTGTAAGCCATTCCCAGGAAGTTCCTCCGTTGGTGGTCTTCCATATTCCTCCGCTTGCCGAGCCTGCAAACCATGTTCTTTGGGTGATGTCATCCGGATCAACAATAAGACCGCGCGTACGACCTGGCACGTTGGCTGGTCCGCGTTCTTGATATTCGATCACACCGTTTCCGGATTGTGTTCTTGCAGTTGATGATTTCTTTGCTGCTGCTTTGGCGCGCTTCAATTCTTTTAGTTGATAGTTGGCTTCATACGCAGGTCCATCCATCCCCTCTTGTGTGCGAATGCCTCTATGAAACAAGAGGAACTGCTCCGGTGAATCTTGCTTTTGTTCGCGATCACTATTCTCCGAGCTGCTCTCATGAGGTACATCACTAGTCTGTCTTGAAACGAACAGGGATATCGCGGAAACAATAAGGAGAGAAAACAGGATGATTCGTTTCACAGCTTGGTTATGTATTTAGTCACATCAATAATTTTACCCCGTATCTTTTCTTGTTCTTTCTTTACCATGCCTGGTGTTTCCCTGATTTCTATTTTATACGTATCGATCCAGACAAAAGAAGCCCGGGCTGTATTACCTTCTTCCACAATGGTGAGATCATTTAGTTTGACGATGATGTAAGATATTGAAAGTGTTGAGGTGTTCTCCTTCGTGCAAAGTGCAAACGTGGCATCTTTATTTTTTTGCACGGTTGCATTTTCCCCTAGCTTTTCAACCACCAGGGTTGATAGTGTTTGTTGCGCTGTTGGTAAGCTGGCTGATTGGCATGAGATAATTACCATCATCAGGATGATCAGATTGATCTTTCTCATGCTTACGTCTTTTGTTTTTTCTTTTTAGCCGCAGGGAAAAGTATGTTATTCAAAATGAGCCTATAACCTGGCGAGTTAGGGTGCAAGTGTAAATCGGTAGGCTCTTCGCCTACGGTGTGTTGATAGTCTTCGGGGTCGTGACCCCCATAAAATGTCCAGAAGCCTTTGCCATAAACTCCGTGCATGTATTTGGCTTCTTTGATCTCATTGTTTTCTCCCATGATGGTGACATCTGATTTTATCAACCGCTTTTTGAAACCGGTAGTCTGGCCATAGAAGCCCCTAATCACGCGCGTATGATTTTGAGTGAGCATGGAGGGGATGGGGTCCCACTTGGCAGAGAACTCAAAAAGATTGAAGTAGTCATTGTCTTGCCTAAGGCCACGATCAGGAAAATTGTTGTCGATATCCGAGAATTCATATTGCAGTGGATCGCGCACCAATCTGAAGCCGGTGAAGGCAAACGTATTTTCAAAGTTTAATTTTTCCTGCGCTTGCGGATCGGCAGCATCACCGTCATACATACGTTCTACAATATCTACACCTTCGGCCGCCATGGCAATGTCGTATGAATCGGTAGCCGAGCACATGGCAAACAGAAAACCACCACCGGACACAAACTCTTTGATGCGTTTTGCCACAGCAAGTTTTGATTGCGACACCTTGTGAAAACCAAATCTGCGCGCGGCATCCTCTGCTTCTTTCACTTGTTCGATATACCAGGGCATGTTGGCGTAGTTGTTATAGAACTTGCCATACTGCCCCGTAAAATCTTCGTGGTGCAGGTGAAGCCAATCGTATTTTGGAAGCAGGTCGTTGAGAACCTCATCGTCAAAAATCACATCGTAAGGAATTTCTGCGTAGCTGAGCACCAGGGTTACTGCATCATCCCATGGCTGCTTTGATTTGGGTGAATACACCGCTATGCGCGGAAATTTCTCCAGTTTCATCACGTCATAGTTCAGGGCCGGGCTTGCTATTTCAGATAAAATATTCGTGGCCTGGGCATCGGAGATGATTTCGTAGCTGACCCCTCTGATCACCAGTTCGTTTTGAATGTTGGGGTGGTATTTACACATAAAACTTCCTCCCTTATAATTCAGCAGCCAGTCCACCTCCAGGTCACTCTTTAAGATCCAGTAGGCAATACCATAAGCTTTTAAATGGTTGGTCTGCTTTTCATCCATGGGAATGAAGATGTAGTTGCTGAAAGCAGGCTTCGCAAACGCAATAATTAAAAACAAAATCAGGCTACGCATCGTTAGAACACTCATTTACACACTCACTGTAACAAAATAAACCCTAAAAAGTCTCAGCTTAGGAACGTTTAAAGATATAATTTTGGTCTTAAACTTCTTGTAATTATTGATCACCTGGTTTAAAATACGATAAAGAATGGATATAGCGGAAAATGTAAGAGAAGGCCTTCGTTCAGTAAAAGCTAACTTGCTCCGATCAGTACTTACAGCGCTCATTGTGGCGATCGGCATCACCTCCCTGGTAGGAATTCTTACCGCCATAGATGGAATCGAATACTCGGTTGCAGAAAGCTTGTCTTCGCTGGGGGTGAATACCTTCGACATCTATTCCAAATCCAATCGCAACCAAAGCCAGGAAGGGGTGAAGCAAAAGTATTTTTCGGACTTAACGCTTTCCGAGTCGCAGCAATTTATTGACGAGTTTGATTATCCAGCCATGGTATCCTTGTCGGCCAGGTTGACGATTTTAGCTGAAATAAAATATAAATCCGAGAAGACTAGCCCCAACGTGGACGTGCGGGGAGCTAATGAAGAATACATCGCCATCAAAGGCTTAAACATAGAGCAGGGAAGAAACTTCTCGAAGTTTGAAATTCAAAACGGTGGCAAGGTGGCCATACTGGGCTATAAACTTTACAAGACACTTTATGGCGACAATCCTGTGCCCATTGGCACCGATGTTTCTTTTCGAGGCACACAGTTTAGGGTGATTGGCTTGCTGAAAGAAAAAGGGGATCTGTCGGAGAACAATTATGACAACATGCTGATTATTCCTATTAAGGTTGCCAACCAGCTTGCCGCAGGGCAGCAACTTCGCTACCGCCTTAATGTGGGCATTCAGGATATGGAGCAATTAGACTTTGCGCTGGGCGAAGCTACAGGCCTCATGCGCAAGATTCGTCAGGACGACACCGGACAAGAGAACTCCTTCGAAATTGAAAAGAGCGAATCGCTGGCACAAGAACTGGAAAGTATTACGAATGGTTTGCGTTTCGGTGGATTTGGTGTCGGGTTCATCACCCTGTTAGGTGCATCCATCGCGTTGATGAATATCATGCTGGTTTCGGTAACAGAACGTACGAGGGAGATTGGTGTGCGGAAGGCGTTGGGAGCAACTACGCTGCGCATACGGCAGCAGTTTGTTATTGAGGCCATCGTTGTTTGCGTATTGGGTGGAATTGGTGGAGTTATCTTGGGTATCCTGATTGGCAACCTGATTTCAAGAGCCATTGGCATAAGTGCTTTTGTGGTGCCTTGGTTGTGGATGTTTGTTGGTATGGTGATCTGTATTGTGGTCGGTTTATTGTCTGGTTATTATCCGGCACATAAGGCTTCTAAACTTGATCCGATAGAAAGTCTGCGCTTCGAATAAGAATACATTTCTGATTAAAGTCATCATAAAACTCTCCTGTTATAGCAGGAGAGTTTTTATTTTTATGGAACCATTGGAGAGATGCCAGAGTGGTTGAATGGGACGGTCTCGAAAACCGTTTACCGACTTGTCGGTACCAGGGTTCGAATCCCTGTCTCTCCGCATATCCTATTCCTGCTATCTAATCATTTTTGTTTTGAAGCGTTGCCAGGCTCTGCCTGAGCATAAGCGT
>JANOUH010000421.1:0-2724 GCA_031416795.1 Cytophagales bacterium
CTTTCAAAATGGCTAAGACAAATATTCCTGCCTCTGATTGATAACACACTCTGTGAAGCTCCTGCTGGAAAGGTCACCCATTACCAAATACTTAGATCTTTGCTATGCTTAAGTTAACGACTATGGTGAAGACACAGACCGGGGACATAGGCAAGAAAGGTGCTCGATTCGATTTGATCAATGAAGATTTTCATTGCCACAGATTCACTGAACGATTCCACGTTTATAGAAGAGGTTTCAAATCTGTGAATCTGTGGCTAATAATTACACATTGATTATAGCTTGACTTTCGTAGTGCCTCCGGTTTGCAGGGAGATATCAACCGGCTTATTTGTTTTCCAGGCTCCTCTTGTAAAATCAGGGATGTCAATGGATTTAGAACGGTTCGCTACTGATTGCTCGCTAAGTGGAGCGATAGCACTCCACAATGCTGCGTCATACACATCGATATCAAGTGCAAGACCATTACGAAGACAGTCAATGGTTCTCCAATCCATCAGAAAATCCATGCCTCCATGTCCGCCAACTTGTTTGGCCAACTCACCAATTCTTTTGATAATCGGGGGCTGATATTGCTCTTCTACTTTTTTGTATTCAGTCTCATCAATCCAGCTCTCATCACCAAAAGCAATTTTTGCCGGATCAGGATATTTAATCACTGATCCTTTGGTGCCGCTGATTTTGAAAATGCGAGAGTAAATATTCGGTGAAGAAACATCGTGTTGCAACATAATCGTGCGGCCCAACTCGGTGCGTATCGTGGTCACGTTCATGTTTCCACGATACGTTTTGTTTGCATACTCCTTATAGAAACCATCTTGTGCAGCCAGTTCTTTCGCTTTCGCACTCATGCTAAAATCATTCGTTGACGTAGCCACAAGGTAATCCATTCGATCACCACGATTGATATTAAGTACCTGTGCCACCGGGCCCAGACCGTGTGTAGGATAAAGATTTCCATTTCTGAAATTCTCCTTTAAACGCCACATGTCATAGTACTGAGTCTTGTTAAAATTAGAAGCAAGTAAATCATGATTGTAAGCTCCCTCACCATGAATGATTTCTCCCAGCAAGCCCTGTCTCGACATGTTGAGTGTGAGCAGTTCAAAGAAATCATAGCAGCAGTTTTCAAGTATCATGCAATGCTTGCGCGTTTTTTCTGATGTCTCCACCAACTGCCAGCATTCATCAATCGTCTTTGCCGCGGGCACTTCTATGCAAACGTGTTTTCCCTGGTTCATGGCATAGAGCGCCATAGGTGCATGCATGCTCCATGGTGTAGCGATATAAATCAAATCGATATCGGAACGGTCGCACATTTTTTTCCATTCTTCTTCTTTGCCTGTGTATACTTCAGGATTATGACTTGAGCCTTCCAATGACTTCTTTACCGCATTTACTTTTTCAGGACGTATATCGCAGAGGGCTTTAATGTCAACGCCATCAATTTTACTCATTCTGTTTACAGCACCAGGGCCTCTGTTTCCTAGGCCAACAAATCCAATGCGCACGGTTGCAATCTTTGGAGCTGCAAAACCACTCATATTAAATTTAGGGGGTCCTACCCATGCCTGTGATGGATTATTCTTTCCTTCTGCACTTAATAATCCAATTCCTGCCATGCTTAAACCAGCAAGACCGGAAGTCTTTAAAAATTCTCTTCTTTTTTGTTTCATCTCTTAATCAGGTTATTTTTTATTTATAACAAATTCAAATTATTTCAACCATTGATCAAACCAATCAAAGGCTTCTTTCTGCATGTTGGCGTCAAACTTATGAGGCCCAGGGTGAAACGAGCATTTGTATTTATCTGAAGCTTTTGCCTTGGCATACACTTCACTCATGATCGCATCAGCACGTTGCATTTCAGATAAGGTGTACAAATCATCGTGGGTATCATTCAATACCAGCGTTGGCAGTGGAACCCGCATGCCAAGTATTTCAGGAAAGTCAAGTTCGTTTGGTGAAACAGGAACATACGTCATCCACGTATGCGTGAAGGATTTGTCCAATATAAAGTCTTTCCAGGTTGTCATGAATCCAACACACACGGCACATTTAATTCGCTCGTCCATGCCTCCCATAAAAACCGTGCGCATTCCTCCACCTGATAATCCTGCACAACCTACACGCGAGGCATCTACATCATCACGATCACATAACACATCAAGCGCTCGTTGATCTTCCGCTAAGAATACTCCAGGCCATGTAGTGCCCGCGCTAAACAACGACTTGGCCATGATGTGCTCATGGTCCGCAGCCCATTGATTGTAGGCTTCGATATTTTCAGGCTTCTCGGGTTCAAGATCATTTAATCCTTTACGCAAATGTTCGGGCACATCGGCTAGCAGCACCCTGCGACTTGCAAATGGAAAAGCATCAGGTACTATAACAACATAACCACGTTTTGCAATTTCATTGGCCCACGCAAAGCCTCCATAATAATCGCGTTGATAATCCTGTATCACCGGATGACTATGATCCGATGTTTTAGTAATTTTTCTGTTGCCAAAATATTTGTTGGCCCCGTGATCATGAAATGCCAGTATGCCTGGGAGTTTGCCCTTGGTATCCTTCGGTTTCAGTATGATCGCTTCTGTAGGACGACCGTAGGGTAACTGCCAACTCACTTCTTCAATGACGAGCCCGTCATATTCGTATTTTTTCTTCACGGTCACTTTCGGATGCGTGCCAATATTGGGGGCAGCCAATCTCTCTGTCATT
>JANOUH010000422.1:0-3200 GCA_031416795.1 Cytophagales bacterium
GTTTAACATACCGGCTGAGAACCCCAATCTGAGGAAACACAACCTAAAGGGTGAAGCGTATTGTCTTTTAACTAAGGTAAGTAAGGAAGGTAAAAAGAAATGTGATCTTCAAAAGAAAAATTATGTTGACTGGTTAGATCAAGTTGCCATTGGAATATGCACTTTCCATATTATGCCTTTACATTCAAACCCGATATATGAAGTAATGTGCAGGTGAATACCTGCCCATGAAAATATTGCTGCGCTAACCTCAAGCAAGAGAGACTTGCTCGGATGGGATGAAAATAATTCCCATATGTTTCATCTCTTCAATAGCTCGCTCCACATCCCCCTTTACTACGTCCACACCAAGCACAGCATCTTCAACGACTAGCACATTAAACCCATTCTTATGCGCATCGAGGGCCGAAGATAAAACACAATAATCGGTAGCCAGGCCACACACATATAAATCATCAACCTTATGAGAACGTAAAAATTGTTCGAGGTTATTGTTGGTCGCTTCAAAAGCTGAATAGCCATCATCTTCGCTTCCGGTTCCCTTCAGAAAAACTTCCTGAATTCTTTCTGCATCAAGTTGTGGGTGGAAGGCCGCACCAAAAGTATTTTGAACACAATGCTTTGGCCACTTCTCAAAATGCTTCGTGTTTTCCGGATGACAGTCTTTCGAAGCAACGATTAACGAGAAGCGATTCATGAGTGTGTTGATCACGTGCACCACGTTCTCTCCATCAGGCACAGCCAATGTTCCTCCGGTGCAAAAATCATTTTGAACATCTACAATCAATAACGCTTTCATGTGTTACTATTTAAAATCATGGCTCATTTCATCACTATGAATTCCTGAAATACAGTTTTTCATTTACCAACGCATCGCGCACCTTCAGTAACTCAGCACTCGCCCCTACTTTATAAATGTGCGGATATTCAAATCGTTTGTGCTCGTCCGGCAAAAGAGCTAATCGCTCTTGCACGTAAGCAGCAATTTCATAAGGCGTTTGTTTAGCCATCAGAACCTTACCTTCGTTCATCACACAGTTCAATAACGACTCCTTTCTTAATCCGCTGAGCGAAAGTCGCTTGGTTGGTTGATGAGGGTGAACCATCTGATCAATGTCTGTTTCCTTTTCTCCTACTACAGCATCCGCATAAAATTTGTTTTCTCCATTGTAGTACCGAAATACTTTCTTCACATCAGGAATCAGAATCTTTTCAATATTCTCGGAGATCTTTATTCTAGGTTCACCATCATACTTAGAGAGTTTATAAACGCCATCCAGCGCTGCATCTTCGCGGCCAATCACTAAACTCGTGCCCACACCAAATACATCAATCTTTGCTCCTTGCTCAAGCAAACTTTTAATGATGTGCTCATCCAACTGATTGGTAGCAACAATTTTCACATGATGAAGACCGGCTGCATCCAACATGAAACGTGCATGCTTACTAAGATAAGCAAGATCACCACTATCAAGACGAACAGCTTTTGCGCGGTGACCGGCCCTTTCCATTTCATGGGCTACTTTAATCGCATTGGGAACACCGGATCGCAGCGTATCATACGTGTCTACCAAAAAGATACAGTTGTCAGGATAAATTTCTGCAAACCTGCGAAACGCTTCTTCTTCATCATCAAAACTTTCTACCCATGAATGGGCCATCGTTCCGGATGGAGTTATTCCATAGGTGAATGCGCTGTAAACATTGGATGTTGATTCGGCTCCACCAATCACCGCTGCCCGGGTGGCATGAATTGCGCCAAGGCCTTGTGCTCTCCGCATACCAAATTCAATCACACTCCGGTTGCCCGCGGCATGCTTTATCCGACTAGCCTTTGTAGCAATGAGCGACTGAAAATTCAAATAATTCAGCGTTAACGTTTCAATGATTTGGGTTTCCAGAATGGTTCCTTCTACGCGCAACACCGGTTCGTTGGGGAAAATAATCTCTCCCTCTTTTACGGAATGTATTGTTCCTTTAAATCTGAAATGGCTAAGGTGTGATAAGAAGTCTTCCTTAAATCCACGCGCGCGCAAATACTCAATGTCTTCTTTATCAAACGAATAATCTTTAAGTATTTCTAACAGATCGTCTAATCCTGCAAATACTACGTAGCCACCTTTGTATGGAAGCTTGCGAAAGAAATAATCGAAACATGCTTTCTTTTCGGCCATGCCCGTAAGGAAATACCCTTGAGCCATGGTCAATTCATAATAATCGGTATAGAGGGCAGCGTGCTGATGTAATGATATCATCATGAAAGTTAATTATTTTCAGACTGACGTTCTTAATCGTTTCGTCTTTTTTAATGCCGTTTATCTACAGTCAATTATCGTTCACAGTATCACAATGCTTATTATCTTTGAAGCTATGACCACCCTGCACATAAAAAACATGGTTTGCGACCGCTGTAAAATGGTGGTGAACCAGGAATTAGAAAAGCTTGGGTTTCATCCCGAAAAGGTGGCTCTTGGTGAGGTCATCTTAGCAGAAAACGATCTCTCCGCTGACCAGCAAAAGAAAATTGACGATGCGTTGATAGCAGTAGGATTCGAGCGCATTGATGATCGCAAAGCGCGACTGATTGAAAACATGAAGAACAAGATCATCCAAATCATTCATCATTCTGATCGGATTAACCTGAAAGTTAATTTGGTCAACGCTGTTGGCCGATGAAGCCCATCTTGAATATGGATACCTCAGCAGTTTGTTTTCCTCCATGGAAGGCATCACCCTGGAACAATACATCATTCGTCAAAAGATTGAGCGCGTAAAAGAACTTTTATTTTATGATGAACTTAGCCTGAGTGAAATTGCCGACCGACTTGGTTATAGCAGTGTGGCACATCTGTCAGGCCAGTTCAAAAAAATTACAGGACTCACTTCTTCCGAATTAAAGAAGTCTAGAAATATTGATAAAGAAAGAAAGTCTCTCGATTCGATTTGATCAACGAGATTTTATTGCCACAGATTCACTGATTATTTTTCATATCTATAACCTGTGCGAAACGCCAACCCGGGTTTTTTATTCGCAGACTAAATAAGAAGTTTTTTATTCCGGTCTGTGAAGACACCATAGTCGTTAACTTAAGAGAAAAAGACATTGGTGTAGCGCCTCAAAATTGTTTTTATGCATAGCCGATAGAAGCCCCTCCTGGGGCAAACTTGAAAAAGTTTTCTCCCCATAGTTTTTAGTTTAA
>JANOUH010000423.1:0-11800 GCA_031416795.1 Cytophagales bacterium
AATTATTGGAGTTGGCAATAAAGTAAAACCAGTCTTGGTTGCTATTCCCCCTGGAGTAGTTACCGACACATTTCCAGAAGATCCACTAGCCACGACAGCAGAGATCTGCGTTGAAGAGTTCACGGTAAAAGAAGTAGCCGCGGTTCCTCCGAAGCTCACTGCATTTGCACCTGAAAAGTTTGTTCCAGTAATCGTCACCGTAGCTCCACTGGCAGCACTGTTGGGTGTGAAGGATGAAATAGTTGGCGCTGCTATAAAAGTAAATCCGGCAAGTAAGCCAGTTCCTCCTGGAGTACTAACAGATACACTTCCGGTAGTACCGTTGGCCACCACAGCAGAAATCTGAGTTGGCGAGTCCACGATAAACGAAGTAGCCGCTGTTCCACCGAAGCTTACATCAGTAGCCCCCGTAAAGTCAGTTCCGGTAATCGTCAACGTAGCTCCACTTGCAGTACTGGTTGGTGTGAAAGATGAAATGACTGGGGCCTGGGCTAATATTATGAATGGAAAAAATACAACCGTTAAGAATAATAAAAATTTCATCTTCACTTAAATACTAAAATTGAAACCAGATTAAAAATTAATTAGGTAATGGAGCATCTGGCAAGTCATCACTTCCTGAGTCTACTCCTATCAGTACAATCAGTAGAATACCTAACCCACCCGGGATGGCATAGTAGCCTAACGGAACTTTTCTTTTTACAGAAAACCGATGTTCGATTGAGTTGTCACCGCTTGTTATGCGCATTGCATATCCACTTCCCGGCTTAAAATCTTTTGGAATATTCCACGTAAAAGAACCCGTATTTTTAGTTTGTAAAAGATCTTGTTCTTCCAAGCCTGGTTTAATCAATTGAATAATCACATCATCGCTTGCCGCACCTCCTTGCCATTGTATTGTGTTCTTTTTTCCTCGAATAAAGACATCCCTTGTAGGACTTATTATTTTCCATCCTATAAAGTTTTCTCCTTTGAACTTAAAGGAAATCCCTTCGAAATCATTGGCAATTACTTCACCAGTCTTCCAGATTATTCTTTTGTTAGGGCCAGGAAAAACGGTTCCAACATCTCCGGTAACATTGGTTAATGGAAGTATGTAATTATCGAGTGAAGAGAATATACTTACATTAACCTTGCTTCCATGGTCAATACTTACCAGATCATAAACAATGATGATCTTGTCTTCGTCTTTTTGGGTTCGAATATTTTCAAAAGTCTGCCCCAATGCATTAGTAGCACAGAATATCCCGATGATCACCAACAATTTTGACATAACGCGCTTCTGTGATTAAGATTTATAGACTCAAAGTAACCTCGAAATTACATCTTATTGCCCTGTTTTACAAAGATTTAAGTGTTGAGCGGGGTCGGTTTAGGGCTTAAAAATTTATGCAATTGAACTTTCTCCTTTTTTGAAGTATGCAACGGCATTTTTAAAGTTTCTTTTCGCTTGATTACTAAGCCCGTAATGAAGTTTCCATTGTATACCTCCAATTGCCATTACATAACCTTTTGGTGGGTAATCAAAAAGTTCCCCAGCAAGCCATAAAACGGTTTCCGGATTGAGTTGGTGTGTCGTAAATGCCGAGGTAGGCGCAGGTAGGCAGCTATAAAAGGAAAACCCCTTTTCAAGTTGCTGATGCGAGGCATCTACAAAAATTACCTTTTCATACTTAGTGACCAACTCGGCATCTTCAATTTGGAGCTGATAGCGGTATTCAAAATCATAGAGGTCATCACGGTCTGAAAACTCGTCAATGAATTTCCAGCCCAAGGCATCATCTGCACGGCCATAGTTTCCTATGCCGATGAGCAGCGTCTTCTTAGTTTGATTTATATCGTTCATCGATCAATTCACCACTATGGTTGTACAATTCTAATTTTAAGGGCATTTGGCCGAGTGCTTGTGTTGCACAACTCAGACAAGGATCATAGGCACGAATGGCCACCTCCACCTGGTTGAGCATGCCGTCTGTAATTGCGCCTTTCTGACTAATCACATTGTTAGCCACCCACTTCACCGCCTGGTTCATCGCTTCATTGTTGTGCGTGGTGGATACAATCAGGTTACACCGCGTGATCATTCCTTTTTCATCTACCTGGTAGTGGTGTGTGAGCGTTCCTCGCGGAGCTTCAATAATTCCGATGCCTTCCAGTCTTGGTTTCCCTTCACGCACAAGATCATCACTCATGATTTCATCATCGTGAAGCAAATCATTCATCACTTCGGCACAATGCAGAATTTCAATAAGACGGGCCCAGTGTGAGTAAAGGGTGCTGTTGTTCACTTTCTTGCCTGTGAACGAAACGAATGCTTGTCTTTCTTTTTCTGCCAATGGCGTTGGGATGGCATTGCAGATGTTCATCCGGGCAAGCGGACCTACCCGGTTCCAACCTTTCTCACGACCGATCTCTTTCAGATAGGGAAACTTCATGTACGACCAGCGCTCAACACCTTCCAGAAAATATTTTTGATAATCATCAGTGGGTACATCGGGCAACGTGATGGTTCCAATACTGTCAATCGCACGCAACTTACCGTGATAGAGTTCCATGTTTCCAAAATCATCCACCATGCCCAAGTGACCCGATGGAAACGTAGCAAACGTATCGAGTAGCAACCTGTTTTTTTCATGATAGCCTTTAATGAACTCGATGATCTCCAGCGACCACTCGATCATGGTTTTTATGTTAGGAATATCTTTTCCGGATAAAAAGTATTCACGCTCCTTTGGATCAAATGTTTTGTGCACACCTCCGGGCACAGCAGCCACACCATGAATTTTCTTTCCAGCTATGGCCCTGATAATTTCCTGGCCGAACTTGCGCATCAATATTCCTTTGCGGGCGAGTTCTTTATTTTCAACGGCTACGGCCAGCACGTTTCGTTTTTCTACGGGAGCATCCATGCCAAAAAGTAAATCGGGCGAAGCGAGGTAGAAGAAGTGTAAGGCGTGGGATTGAAAAATCTGTCCATAGTGCATCAGCTTTCTCAACTTGAATGCAGCAGGTGATAAATCTTTGGGATCAACACCTACCAATTGATCGATGGCTTTCGCTGCTGCGAGATGGTGACTCACCGGACAAATTCCGCAAAGGCGCTGCACTAATACCGGTGCTTCCCAATAGGGGTGACCTTGAATGAATCGTTCAAACCCCCGGAACTCAACAATGTGAAAAAATGAATCTTCTACTTTGCCGTATTCATCGAGGTGTATCGTTACTCGTCCGTGGCCTTCCACGCGGGTTACCGGATCGATGGTGATTTTCTTTTTCATTTTTAATCGTACTTAAATTCAGAATACAACAAAGAATAATCTTCGCCCCACAACAAACTCTTGATTACTTTCCAGATATGATTGGGTGCTGGCGGACAACCCGGAATGCTGTAATCCACCTTTACAATTTCATTGCAGGCATAAATCCGATCCAGAATTTTGGGTAGGTCTTCATGGTACGGAACGGTGTTCTCACCTTTCTCGCTGGTAACACTGTTGAGGTATGCTTCCTCTAAACATTCGCCTAATGGAATCGTGTTGCGCATCGCAGGCAATCCTCCCCACACAGCACATTCACCCATCACCACGAGTATGTCACACATCTCTCTGAATTTCTTCAGGGTCTCAATATTCTCATCATTACAACATCCACCTTCCACAATTCCTAAATGACAACGCTTTGTAAAGTTCTTGATATCTGTAAGCGGAGATTTGTTGAGGGATACTAATTCAGCGATATCCAAAATCTCCGTATCGATATCCAGCATTGACATGTGACATCCGAAACATCCAGCCAATGAAACGGTGGCAATCGTTTTCTTTTCGAAGTTGGCTACTTTAGGTTTTTCAGTGATGGAATGTTTGAAATGTTTTTGTGATGACACCATATCAAAAGCGCGATCCCCAAAAGGTTGTGATAAACTTTTGCCCCGCACGATGATTGCTCCTGTTGGACACATCTTCATCGCGGCTTCTGCTTCGCTCTCAGAAAGTTTTGCTTCTTGTTCATAATCAATACCCAACATCGTTTCATTGCCGCGGTTGATGTACATGAACACGCGCTTTTTATCGGAGGTAAAAACTTCTTCCACGCATCTTCTGCATTTGATACAGCGGTTGTGTTCCATCACCATGCGCTTGGGTTGATAGTCGATCAGTCTGTCTTTAAATAAGTGCGGAAAACGCGAAGTGGAAATGCCCAATTCATAACCCATGTGTTGCAAATCGCAGTTACCACTTTTCTCGCAGGCCGGACAGAAGTGATTGCCCTCGGCAAACATCATTTCGACTAATGCTTTGCGCATGTCTAACAACTCAGGCGTGTTCACTTCTACTTTCAATCCTTCGCGCACGCTTTCGGTGCAGGCAGGATTATGCTTGCCGTTGATTTTACATGTGCACGTGCGGCAAGTGCCGAGTGGAGGATCAATGTGTTTGAAGTAACAGAGGGATGGAATGAATACTCCATGGTCTTTGGCGGCATCCACCAGGTTGGTGCCCTCTTCTGATACGTATTTTTTTCCATCAATCCAGAATGTGCAGGTTGCCATGATGCTCAGGGTTTATATCGTTCATATTCTTCCACCGCAGCATGGTGGTCAAATTTTCTATAGATACTGTTGTCAGTGGCAGCAAAACGCGCACTGAAATAATCATTGAATTTGTCAAGCGATTGAATGACACTGTTGCTCGCTGTTTTACCTAAGCCGCAGCGACTGGTTGCTTTCATAATCGTGCCCCAGCTTTTCAATTCTTTCAAATCATTCATGTCGGCTAATCCGTTTTGCAATCGCTCCAGCTTTCTCTGAATGATAAAGTTGCCTGCGCGGCAAGGTGTGCAAACACCACATGATTCATGTTTGAAGAACTCAGAGAAGTTCATCAAAATATGTACGAGGTCACGATGACTGTTGAAGATCATAAAAGATCCACCGCAGCGTATATCTTTTTGTGCCATCAAGTCGAGCATGGAGATGCGCCTGTATTTTTCTTTTATGGAGATGCATTCGCCCGATGGTCCGCTCACCTGAATGAAGAATGGATCTTCGGCACCGCATAAGTCAAGTAACTCGGCTACCGTCATGCCCCATTCGATTTCATAAATGCCGGGACGTTGACAATCGCCCGATATACTAATCAATTTTGTTCCGGGCGAACCAGGTATTCCGCGTTTGAGATATTCAAATGAACCCAGTTGAATGAGTCGTGCTACGGCTGCGAATGTTTCCACGTTATTCACAACAGTAGGAAGTTGAAGATAACCTTTCTCTACGGGATAAAACCATTTGGTCCGTGGCTCACCGCGTTTGCCTTCCATCGATTCGAGTAAGGCAGTTTCCTCTCCGCACACATAAGCACCTGCGCCAATTTCAATTCGTATATCAAAATTGAAACCTGTGATACCTCCCGCATTCGCGCCAACCAAACCTCTTTCGCGAAAAGCTTCAATCTCATCTTCTAATCGTTTTACTAGCCATCGATATTCACCACGCAGATAAATGATTCCGTACGATGCGCCCACGGTGTATCCAGCTATGGTCATTCCTTCCAATACGGAGCCGGGTTGATTATTCAATAGCACACGATCTTTAAATGTACCTGGCTCACCTTCATCGGCATTGCATACAATAAACTTCGGAGTGTCTTTGTAGGAGCGGCAGGTATCCCACTTTTTCCAGGTGGGAAAAAATGCGCCACCGCGACCAGCCAATTCAGAAATTCGGAGTTGTTCTAAAACCCCATCTGCATCCAGCGATTTAAGTTTGTTGATTGCTTCACCGCGATGGTATGCAGCAAAGAAGATCGTTCGATCATTGGCGGGTGTGTATCGGATGTTATCTGAAGGGGCATCGCAAATATCTTCTGCCTTTAAACCTTGCTTTAGTTTGTTAATGATCTCTTTGACTTTGAGTGCATTCAGGTTTGTGAATGGATAGAAGTCAATCAATGCAGCAGGCTCCTGATCACTTAAACCGATGCAGGGAGTGGCATACAATCCAAACATTCCTGTTGGGTCGGTTGAGCCAATGTGTGCACCGGTTTCGCGCTCAAAGGTTTCTTTGATTCGCTCATACCCTTTCAATTCAGAAATGATGCTGTTGTTGAGATAGATGGTATGTTTGCCGTTCGGTTGCTGATGAAAGAAATGATAAAACGAAGCAACACCTTCCGCTTCAATCTCGGAGAGCTGATGAAGGGATGCCAGGCTTTTGATGGATTCTTTCGAGATGTGTTGTTCGTTGAGTTGAAGCTGCCAGAGTTCTGACAACAGTGCGGAGCGCGCAGGCTCAACCGTAAATTTTTTCACTGAGGATTTTGAGCTCATAAACGGTCGTGTTTATTGCCCAAAAGGTGAGTTTTTAATTACTAACTATATATGACATTAGTCATGCAAACGTTTGTCGTTTGATAATAAATATCGAAGAAATCTCTTGGAGGCTACTTTGAGTTTTTCGCTTGTTACTGCGAACCTTATTCAGACATACTTAATCGTATCAAATTCAATACAGCCATCGATGCAAGTCGAATGTTGATCATGCGATCTTTCGATAGCTGAAGTTTTTTGGTTACCGTGTGATGTTTATCGGAATATGCAATCCACACCGTGCCCACGGGTTTATCCGGAGTAGCACCACCAGGTCCGGCAATGCCGCTGGTAGCCACACCAATATCAGTATTGAATTTAGCGCGCACGATGTTGGCCATTTCAATGATGGTAGGTTCACTCACGGCTCCGTATTTCTCTAACGTTTCTGGCTTCACACCCAGTTGACGCATTTTGATTTCATACGCATAAGGAATCATCGCGCCAAGAAAATAATCAGAACTACCGGGAACGCTTGTGATCAGGTGTGAAAGAAATCCACCGGTGCAACTCTCAGCAATGGACAAGGTTAATTTCTTTTCACGCAGCGTATTTCCAATCACCAATTCGATGGGTGTTTCACCATAACCATAGATGTATTCGCCAGCAAGTTCTTTTAGTTTTTTGGTTAACGAATTCGTTTCGATTTCCAACTCGCTTAGTGAGTGACCGAAACCAGTGAGCCTGAGTTTTACTTCTCCAAGACTTGGCAGATAAGCAAGTTTGATATGCGCAGGTAATGCTTTCTCCCAATCCTGAATTTTTTCAGCCAAAAAGGATTCACCTACACCGATGGTGCGGATTACTTTATGATGAATAACCGGGAGTTGATATTTTTTTGCAATACGCGGCAACACTTGCTCGGTCATCATCTTCTTCATCTCATGCGGCACACCGGGCATCGACATGAACACTTTTTCTCCTTTGTTGAACCACATGCCGGGGGCTGTACCTACGGGATTGGTTATCTTTTCGCAAGCCGTTGGTAATGCAGCTTGTTGTCGGTTGAGTTCGGTGAGTTCTCTTCCTCTGCTTTTAAAAAACTCCGTTACTTCAGCAAGGGCTTCTTCGTTGATGACCAATCCACAATTAAAATATTTCGCAAGCAATGGTTTGGTCATGTCATCGCTGGTGGGACCAAGACCTCCGGTGATTAATATAACATCGGCTCGTTTTTCTGCTTCCGCGAAAGCGGTAAGAATCTCCTGCTCTTCATCGCCTACGGTTGTTTTGCGAATGACCTTAACACCGATTTTGTCTAACTCTACACTCATCCATTGTGAGTTGGTATCAACAATTTGTCCGTAAAGTATCTCGTCACCAATGGTGAGCAGTTCTGCTAATATTTTTTTCACGCTGGTAGGGTTAGTAAGTGGGGGTTATTAAGGGTAAACAGTTTGCAAAATAGCCGTTATGAAACCCCACTCCAAATTCATTATTATTGAACGGTAACGTAGACTTTTCCTAACTTGGTACTGAATTTACAGATCTATGAATAAAGTCTTAATATTTGTTTTAGTTGGCTGTCTCGCGTGTACTACTGCCCAAATCAACCAGGCAATATCGGATGCTAATAAAGCGGTGAATGGTGAAAAACCGCTCACCACTGCCGAAGTGGGTGCAGGACTTAAAGAAGCGTTAATCAATGGAATATCAAAAGGATCTGACCTGGTGTCGCAGGCTGATGGATATTTCAAGAATCCTGAAATTAAAATTCCGTTTCCCCCTGATGTGAAGAAGGTGGAGGATCGTTTAAGACAAATCGGTTTGGGTGGTGAAGTGGATAAGTTTGTGATGACACTCAATCGCGGAGCTGAGGATGCAGCGAAAGAAGCTAAACCCATTTTCATTGCGGCCATTAAACAAATGACGATTGATGATGCCTGGGCGATATTGAAAGGAGAACCCGATGCAGCAACTCAATATCTAAAAAGAACCACCAGCTCTCAACTGAAAGAAAAATTCAAGCCGGTGATTCAAGCATCGTTGGATGAAGTAAGTGCAACGAAATACTATGGCGATATCATCAACCGATACAACAGTATTCCACTAGTGCAAAAAGTTAATCCAGATTTGAATGACTATGCCACCGAGCTTGCCATGCAAGGATTGTTTACCATGATTGCGAAGGAAGAGAAAAATATCAGACAAGATCCTGTTGCCAGAACTACTGAATTGTTGAAGAGAGTGTTTGGAGCAAAACAATAGTATTACCTAAAAATTCATCTACCTATGAATCTTTTTGAAAAACATCAACCCTTATTGAATAAAGCTATCGAGGCTTTGCATGTAAGAACATTCTATGCGGCATTTCCTGAGCAACCAGCTCCCGCTATCTATGGAGAAACCGCTGATGCGGATGGACAAGCAAAATTTAAAGTCACGCTGGGCAAAAAGTTTTCTGAACTGAAGCAAAGTGGTGAAACCGATTGGGCCGGCCAGGAAGAGTCACCGTATATGCGCGATGCATTGAAAATTTCTTATCCGATATTTTCTGCCGATGAACTCGTAGAGAAATCAGAGAAAGCATTTCATATATGGAGGAAGGTGAGTAAAGAAGATCGTGCCGGAATATTATTGGAATCACTCGATCGCGTGAAAGCAAGATTTTTTGAAATTGCATATGCCACCATGCATACCACGGGTCAGGGTTTCATGATGGCATTTCAGGCATCAGGCCCGCATGCAGCGGATCGTGCACTCGAAGCTATCGCAGCGGGTTATGAAGAGTTGAATCGCTTTCCTCAAACTGTATTGTGGGATAAGCCAATGGGTAAGTTTAATCTGCAGATCAATAAAGAGTGGAGGGCGGTGCCTAAAGGTGTTTCAGTGGTGATTGGTTGTTCTACATTTCCTACATGGAATTCCGTGACCGGAATTTATGGAAGTTTGATTACGGGCAATCCGGTAATTGTGAAGCCACACCCCGGTGCCATTTTGCCCATCGCGATTTTTGTTGCTGAGATTCAAAATGTGTTGGCCGAAAATAATCTTGATGTTAACATCTGTCAGTTGGGTGCCGATACATTCAATAAGATGATCACCAAACCATTGGCAGAACATGCAGATGTAAAGTTGATTGACTTCACCGGAAATTCACAGTTTGGAAATTACCTCGAAGAGATTCCCGGCAAAACGGTGTTCACCGAAAAGACCGGTGTGAACTCGGTGATTTTAGATTCTGTTGAAGATGCTGATAAAGTGGCGGCTAATCTTGCCTTCTCCATCAATCTCTACAGCGGACAAATGTGCACTGCGCCACAAAACTTTTATATCCCCGAAGGAGGAATAAAAACTTCTACGGGCGTTGTCACCTTCGATGAGTTTGCTGAAAAGTTAGTTGCCAACATCAATAGTTTGGTGGACAACCCTAAAGCTGGTCCGTTTGTATTAGGCGCGGTGCAAAGTGATCGCACTGCAACACGCGTGAAAGACGCAGAGACCATTCCCGGTAAGGCGTGGTTGAAGTCGCGGAGTTTTGTAAACCCGATGTTTGCCAATGCACGCGTAGCTACTCCGGTGGTGATTGAGGTATCAGCCGACAAGAAAGAAATTTTCAGCAAAGAACTTTTCGGGCCGATTGCTTTATTGATCAAAACAAAAAATACCGATCAATCCATTGCATTAGCGCAGGAGTTAGCACAACAGCATGGTGCCATTTCATGCGGAGCCTATACGACTGATGCAACCGTAAGAGAAAAAATTGCCGATGAAATGTCTTTAGCAGCAACGCCCGTTTCTTTTAATCTTGTTGGTGGCATTTACATGAATCAAAATGCAGCCTTCTCTGATTTTCATGTAACGGGTGGAAACCCTTCAGGGAACGCATCATTTACCAATCCTGAGTATGTGACGAAACGATTTACCTGGGTGGGTCATCGCGAGCCGGTGAAGGTGTAGGGTGATCAACACGGTGGAGTCGGGTGTTAAAGCGGCAAATGCAGCTAAAAATTTAGTAAATTTAATTCAAAATGAAGACCGATGACTAGAGAGACACTGATAAAGAAAACAATCGACAATCTGGCCAAGCTTCCTGACCAAAAACTAAAGGAGGTTTCAGACTTTGCCGAATTTCTTTTAAATAGAATTGATAATCAATTGATGACAGAGGGAATTCAAAAATTAGTGACCGACTCAAAAGCTTTTAAATTTTTAGAGGAAGAGGAAGAGCTTTATTCTGTAGACGACCTAAAGGAGAGATATAAATGAATAAAGGAGACATTGTACTTATACCATTTCCCTTTACCGATCTCTCAGGAATAAAAAACAGGCCTGCACTTATTTTAGTAGATGGCGAATCTGACTTAACTGTTTCGTTCATAACGACACAGTTAAAATGGCAAGAGGAATTTGACGTAAAAATTGAGCCTTCTCGGGCCAATGGAATTAAACGGACATCACTAATAAGATTAAGTAAGCTTGCAACTATTGACAAAGATTTAGTGATTGGTAAACTTGGTAACCTATCAATGGATGAGTTAACCAATATTGACAAGAACCTGGTTAAAATATTTAAACTTGAACTGTAGCCACCTCTAAAACTCTCCTCCTCGTTGAGGTATTCACCAACAAGCATACTGACTTGTGCTTCGTATTGCCTATTTAAGTGAGGCATCTTTTTAATTTAGAGCATTTTTGATAGGATGGTTCTATGCTATTTGGCGGAGACCGGACAAGGGAATCCTAAATTGATTTTTTTAGTATATTCAAGTTCATGAGTGCATCTAAACTAATATCGATCATCTCCATTCTGCTGTTAGCTTCGTGCATTGACCGGATTAATTTTGATATTAACCTACCCTATGATTTGCCTATTGCGATAGATGGTCATATCACCAACCTGCCTGGGCCATACCAGGTTTCTATCACCCGAAGTTTCGATACACAATCAACAGAATACTTACGAACTCCTGTTTCTGCAAAGCATGTTATCCTGTTGGATGATTTAGGTCATGACGAGGAATTAATCGAAGTGGCTGCGGGGTCATACGAAACAAGCGCCACTGGAATGCAAGGAAGGATTGGTGGAGTTTATAAAATACGCATTGAATTGTATGATGGCAGAATTTATGAATCTTTGCCCGACACGCTCTTACCTCCGGGAAGCATCGATAGGTTATATCATGATTTCAATTCGAAACTAAATGAAGCGGGGGAGCAACAATATGGATTTGATCTGAAGGTTGACGCGGTAGGCAATGGTCGCTCCGAAACGCGCTACATGTGGAATATGACCAGTACGTTTAAATCCATTACCCAACCAGAACGGATGAATACGGGTAAGAGCAAATGTTACCCATTAGAAGACGAATTTGGTAAATGTAATTTCCTGCCTTTGTGCACTGGCTTGAGAAATATAGCACCACGAAATTCTCTGCCCCTTTATAAACAAGTTGGCCCATGCGAATGCTGTACGTGCTGGTATAACCTATTTAAC
>JANOUH010000424.1:0-30955 GCA_031416795.1 Cytophagales bacterium
GTTGCTGAAAATCCGAATATAAATTGTGATGACACTATCGCCAATGGTCAATTAGCAGCCACCGCAGACGGAAACCAGATTGCAGGCTATACCTTTGACTGGTACACCGGTGCATCTATCGCAACACCTCCACCAACTCCAATAGTAGCTGATAACAACAGACTGATCGGGTTCGTTGCCGGTGATTACTCGGTTCGTGTGACTCGTGAATTAACGGGATGCGTCAGAGATAAAAATGGAAAGATTGTCGATGGCCGGGTATTCCCTCCCGCTCCTACCGCATTGGTCATAAGAGACAGAACAAATTGTGTTATTCCAAATGGATGGGTAACAGCTAATGTAGGTGGTATCACGATTGCCCATACATTCAATTGGTATAATGGTGGTGCCACGAAACCAACTTCAGATTTTGTTGGTGTTGATTATTTTGACCGCGACATCGGACCGTTCAGTGTTACCGCCACTGATTTTATTACAGGATGCGTATCATTGCCCGCTACAGTAAATGTTAAAGACGCACGGGTTACACCGATTGTAGAACTTACTTCAACAGCCGCACTTTGTCTCACCCCTACAGGAGTTGTTACCCTGGAGGTAATTAATAATCAGGATGTGACACTCACCGACATTACCTGGTATGATGATGCCACTAACGGAGTTATCGGCCGTGGCCCTGAGGTATATGAATTAACCGCTGGATTCTATACCGCAGAATTTATCTCTTCAGAAAGTTGTGATGGAACCGCATCGATCGAAATAGAAACAGAAATTCTTTCATACAACCTGGTCTCTGTCAATGGTGATGATAAAAATGACCTCTGGATTATTGACTGCCTGCAAAATTTCCCAGGCAATAATGTAAAAGTATTCAACCGATCAGGTATAAAAGTGTATGAAGCTGATGGCTATAACAATTCAAATGTTGTGTTCCGAGGCGTTGGAGAAAATGGAGTTTATTTCTTAGGAGATAAATTGCCGGATGGCACGTACTTCTATATCATCGATAAACGCAATGGCTCAAAACCTATTACCGGCTACCTTGAATTAGTAAGATGATGAAAAGAATAGTCACATTATTTTTCCTGATCACCACGATCGCTTTTTCAAGCATCGGGCAGCAGCGCCCTATACAATCCTTGTATATGTTTGATCCGTTGTTGCTCAACCCAGCTTTTGCCGGGGCGCACTTACAACTCAGCGCAACATCGATCTATAGAAACCAGTGGGTAAATTTTGCCGGAGCTCCTAAAACATTTACAACTTCTGCGCACATGGGGTTTAAGCAAAACCGAGTGGGCATAGGACTCATTGCAGGCAAAGATCAAATTGGTGTGCACGATGAGTCTTCGTTATACTTTGCATACTCCTATCGGTTGCCTTTGTCACGATTCGATAAATCTTCTTTTATCTCATTTGGCGTTCAGGGGGGATTTAATGCGTTGAGATCAGATTATACGTTAACTATTTCTCGTGAAGATGATAAGTATGGAGTATTCAGGTCATTCAATCCTAACTTCGGAGCAGGTGTTTATTATAGAAATAAAAGTGCCTATGTAGGTTTCTCTGTACCCTATTTTCTGAACAGTGAAATTTTGAGTGTACAAACAGCCTTTGAAAGTTCGGCAAGGAGGTATCGTTATTATTATTTAACTGCAGGCTTTACAAAGAAACTATCCAATACCGTAAAGATTAGACCTTCTGCACTCGTGCGTATTCAGGACAAAGCTCCTTTAACGTTAGATGCAACCCTGATCACAGTACTATATGATGTGGTAGGAATTGGTGCTTCATACCGATGGACAGATTCCTTTATCGGTCTATTTGAATTACAACTTAATGATAATTTTCATGTGGGATACGCCTATGATTTTACATCATCAGATATACGTACATACTCTAATGGAACTCATGAGATTATGCTTAACTACCGATTCAAAATCACCAAATTCCACCAGGGATTGGATTGTCCTTCATACTGGTAAATTATTTATGATCGTCTTTGAAGAAACAGTAAGAGAATATGTAGGGTTAAAAAAATGTAACTTGTTAATAACTAAGTAACCTATGACTTTCAAAACTCACGGCAACTACATGCACATTCTGATTGTCCTGATTTTTTTCTTATCAGGAGCAGGTCTCTCCTATGCTCAAAAATTTGCGGTTGGGGTGAAAGCAGGAGCTACTATGTCATTCAGTTCTTTTGGCGACAAAGACGATAAAGCTCAATTTACCAACTCATGGAAACCAGGGTTTTTTGGAGCCGGTCTTGTCAATTTCCCATTAAAGAAAAATTTCTCTTTTCAAACTGAAGCTGGATTTTCACAACGCGGACGAAAACTGAAATTCAATCAAGATACTTGGGTTAACAGCGCTAACTATCATTTCATTGATGGCTCTATGATGCTTCGGAAATCTTATCCACTTCAATGGGCTAAAAATGTTCGAGGAACCTGGTTTTTTAATGTAGGACCTAAAATAAGTTATTGGTTAAATGGAAAGGGGAGCGTGTATACGCTGACGGAAAATATTGATCCCGTTACTGGAGCAATTAAAATTGAAAAAGGATATTCATACGACTACAAAGTTAAATTTGAAAAAGCGCCTGAGGAGCCGAGTACACCCGATTTTAATACGATGTATCTCACTGATGTGAATCGCTGGCTTTTTGGTCTTGACTTTGGAGTTGGCGTTGATGCCCCTACTACTGCATTGCAGCGGTTTGTTTTTGAAGTACGATTCACTTCTGGTCATACGTTCTATGGAACTAAAAGTAGCGCCTTCAACAGAACACTCGGGTTCGCTGACAACCTACGAGCCAATGAAAAAATAATATCCTTCTCGATAGATTACACTATAAATAAAGTGGTTCGAGAAGGTCAGAAAGGCAAGAGCACGAAGAAAGATGTTAAAGGTGCAAAGCCCAGAAAGAACATTGATTCTGTGATTCACTAATACTTTAATAGTAAATCGATTTCGGATTTTACTTTTTCAGCCGAAGGCAACATCATCTTCTCCAAATCAACATTCAAAGGAATTGCCGGTAAATTAGCAGCACCTAAAGTCCAAACGGGTGCATCCAGCCATTGAAAACATTCTTTAGAAATTCTTCCTGCCAGTGATTCGGCAAAAGAATTTAGCAAAGGTTCTTCCGTAAGAATAAAAACTCTTCCATGTCTTTTCGCAGCATCAACAATGCAATCCCAGTCGATGGGATTAAGAGTGCGCAAATCCATAATCTCGACTTGACCTTTATAGGCAAGGGCGGCTTCACTAGCCCAACAAACACCCATGCCATACGTGATTATTACGATGGATTCACCTGAAGAAATCATTTCCTGACTTGCCTCCTTAACGATGCGCGCGTTTCCCAGCGGCAAAATATAATCTTCATCGGGCTCAATTGTTTTTGCATCGGCTGTTCCTGGAACCTTGCTCCAATACAACCCTTTATGCTCCAACATGACAACAGGATTAGGATCAAGAAATGCTGCCTTCATCAACCCTTTCATATCTGCGGCATTAGATGGATATACCACTTTTATCCCGCGTATATTAAGTAATGTGGATTCGATACTTCCTGAATGATAAGGGCCACCACCTCCATAGGCACCTATCGGAACGCGGATCAACGATTGAATTGGAAACTTACCTTTCGTGAGGTAACAACTCTTAGATAGCTCTTCAACCAGCTGATTGATGCCAGGCCATATGTAATCGGCAAATTGTATTTCCACAATCGCCTTCGCCCCCACTGCGCTCATGCCAGCGGTAGAACCGATAATATAAGCTTCTTGTATCGGTGTATTGAAGACACGATGGTCGCCATATTTCTGAGCCAGCGTTGCGGCCTCTCTGAATACTCCACCTAAGCGGGCTCCAACATCTTGTCCATAGAACAAAGCCTCCGGATGTTTCTTTAAAATTTCTTCCACTGCATGAAGTGCCGCATCTACCATGACAACTTTTTCACCTTTCTCTGGTGAACGATTGCCCTTTTCTGCTAGCACCAGTGTCGGTGCAAATTCATGAGAATTAAAATCATTCGGATCAGGGTCGGCTGACTTAAGTGCCTTCTCGTATTCTGAATTCACACGATCACTAACACTTCTTTTTATTTCTTCTAACTGATTTTTTTTTAAGCCTCGTTCGAGCAATACTTTTTCAAGCTTAGGAAGTGGATCATTTTTTTCCTGAAGTAATAAATTATCACCCCTATACCATTCCTTTCTTACACCGGATGTATGATGTCCCAACAAAGGACAACTGGCGTGGATTAGAATCGGTGCGCGAGTAGTTCGTACAAATTCAATCGCCTCTTGCAGGCATATATAACTTGCCATAAAATCAGAGCCATCAACTGCCTTGCGCTCAAGACCTATGAATCCTGCCGCATATTCAAAGGCATCCATAGTCCTCATCTCCTTTCCCGTTGCAGAGATGCCCCAATCATTGTCTTGTACTAAATAAATAATAGGAAGCTTTTTTAATACAGCCATCTGAAACGCTTCCGCTACTTCTCCTTCTGTAACCGACCCATCGCCTAATGAACATAACACGATCGGTTTTATCTTTCCATTTAGCAAACCTTGCGACTCGAGGTAGGAAATACCATGGGCCATTCCTGTCGCAGGAATAGCCTGCATACCCGTAGCCGAACTCTGATGCGGTATGGTTGGAAATCCTTCACGCTTTAGTGCCGGATGACCATAGTATGTGCGACCGCCAGAAAATGGGTCATCGCGCTTAGCCATCAGTTGAAGCATTAATTCATACGGAGAAAGACCCATTCCCAACAACATGGATTCATCTCGATAATACGGAGAAGCATAATCTTCACCTGTTAGCTGAAGGCCAGCTGCCAGTTGAATGGCTTCATGCCCCCTGGATGTGCTATGGACATATTTGCTGCATACTTCCTTATTCCGTTCAAATGTTTCGGCCATTTCACGCGCGGTGAGCATTAGCTCATAGGCCTTTAAAAGTGTTTCCTCTTTTATAATTTTCCTATTCATTTTCACCGCAACAGCCATCATCATGTTGGTTTGTATGTAGACAAATATAAAAACATTTATAGCCCATTAAGAACTATGCGTTACATCATCTGGTACAAATAAGTTATTAAATCAACAGTGTTCACGAAAGTCATCTCTCCTTCTTTCAATTTTCAAAAAAAAACAAATTGCCAGTTTAGATAAAAATCATCAGATCAGCCGACAACCGTCATGGATTTCTAGCATTCGAATAGATTATATTTATTTCGTAATTAAAAAAAGGAGGTAATTATGACACTCGTGAAAAAATCGAATTTCCCATCTTTATTAAATGAAAGATGGTTGACTGACTTTTTTGACACAGACCGCTTCTTTGACAGTGATTTGCTGAAGATGGCTTCTGTTTCACCTCTTCCTCTTGTAAACATCGTTGAAGAGGAGAAAGAATTTGTTGTGGAGATGGCTGCCCCTGGTATGACTAAGAAAGACTTTAATATCTCCATCGAAAATGGACTATTAACCATTTCTGCAGAGAATAAAGTGGAGACCGAAGAAGTTAAAAAGAACTTCACGCGGAAGGAATTCAGCTATAACTCATTCACCCGATCATTTACACTACCAGAAAATGTAAATGAAGAGAAGATAGAAGCCAACTATGAAAGTGGCATTTTGAAACTTCACATCGGCAAGAAAATGCTGACCAAAGTTCCATCTAAAAAACAAATTGCTATTCATTAAAAGTGATGGGTGACAAAAGAAAAAACAGCCATTGAAACATACTCTATCTTTGAGGCTCTTTAAGAACCTGCTTATAAAAAAATAGGATGTATGCCTTTTCAACGGTTGTCTGAAAGAGAAAAACCCTGTGCATAACAGGGTTTTCTTTTTTAAAACGACTGAATCAGATCGAATGATTTATTCAGCTTTCTGATCAGGGAAGCAGACTCAATAAAATCAAGTGTTTGCTGTCCGTCACTAAAGGCCTCTTCCGGTTTTTGATGTGTCTCGTAGATGATTCCATCGGCTCCTGCCATCACAGCGGCCATCGCTACTGGCTCTACAAATTCGCGCAGTCCAATTCCATGAGATGGGTCAACCATCACAGGTAAATGTGTTTTCTCTTTCAAAATAGGAATCGCGTTAATATCAAGTGTATTCCGACTTGCCTTTTCATAGGTGCGAATGCCTCGTTCACACAAAATCAACTTTTCATTGCCTGCCGAAAAAACATATTCCGCAGAAGACAACAATTCTTCAATGGTGCCTGATATTCCTCGTTTGATCATCACTGGCTTATCAACCTTGCCAAGCTCATCCAGCAAATTGAAGTTCTGCGTATTCCTTGCTCCCACCTGAAATACATCAACATAGGGATACATCTCTTCAATCTGGCTTACCTGCATTACTTCGGTGATCACTTTAATACCTGCAGCACGTGTTCTCTCAAACCACATCTTCAATCCGTCAATGCCAAGTCCGCGAAACGCATAAGGTGAACTGCGTGGCTTAAATACACCACCGCGCATGATGCTAACTCCATTTTCCTTTAGATGATTAATCGTTATATCCACCTGCTGCTCACTTTCAATGGAACAAGGGCCAGCCATGATAGAGAGACTGCCTTCACCAATAGTAACACCATCTCCTAAATCGATCATACTGCGCTCCACTTTCCACTTTCGTGAAACCAATTTATAGTCATCAGAAACACGATGTATGTCTGCGATGCCGGGGAGATATCCTAATTGACGAATATCAAAATCCCTTTTTCCAATGGCGATGAGATAAGAACCCTTCTGTGTAATCACCTCGGTTACCTTATACTGGAGCGTTTTCACTTTATCAATGATTCCTGATTTATCCCCGGAAGAGATGTCACTGCGCAACTGTATAATCATTATGATTTTTCTGATTTAAAGGATTGTACAAATGATTTAATATCAGAAGGCAAATCCTTGCTTTCCTTAAGAGCGGTGATAAATGAACTACCTACAATGGCACCCGCTGCGTAATCACTTGCTTGCGAATAGGTTTGAAAATTTGAAATACCAAATCCGATCAGGAATGGATTTTCTAAATCCAACGATTGAAGCTTCTTAAAATAAGAAATCTGTTCTTCTGAAAATTCTTTCTTTGCTCCTGTGGTGCTGGAAGATGACACGGCATAAATGAACCCACTGCTCACAGAATCAATCTGTCGGATACGCGACTCTGACGTGGTGGGCGAAATCAAAAAGGAAACACTCAGATTCAATGACTCAGCAAGAGCTTTATAATTATTGACATATTCATGTAAAGGCAGATCAGGTAAAATCAATCCATCTACTCCAGCTTCCGCAGCATCACGAAAGAATTTTTCAACACCATACTGCATCACCGGATTTAAGTAGCCCATCAGAACAACAGGAATAGTAACGGTGGACCGTAACTCTTTAACCTGGCTGATTAACAAGGCTAGATTCATCCCTTGATCCAAAGCAATCTTATTGCTTTCCTGAATAGTTGGGCCATCTGCAATAGGATCAGAGAAAGGAATTCCAATCTCAATGATATCTGCACCCGATGCTTCCAATGATTCGGCAATGCGTTTGGTATCATTCAAATCCGGGAATCCGGCTGTAAAAAATATATTTAGAATATTTTTGTTTTTCTTTTCGAAGAGCTTCGTAATTCTGTTTTTCATCTTAGCGAGTATAACCTTTATAATTTTTTTCTCCTGCCGTGATGGCTATTGAAAGTACATTTTGTGACGGAGGAAGAGGACACGTTGCAAAGGGCGTGAATGCGCAAGGAGGATTATATGCTTTATTAAAATCGAGGATGGTTCTTCCATCGGCACCCGGTTTTTTTGCATATACATATCGGCCCGAAGGATATGTCTCGTTCTCATTCGTAGGATCACCAAAAATCACAAATAACTCTTCATCTTCCAGCAAAGCGTCAAGGCGATATTCTTTGTCATTGATGGTAAACACCAACGTGCCCGGTGATTCTTGTGCCGTGGTTTGACCCAATACATTGGTAATATCAATTCTCTTTGGTGCAGATGGCACTTCCAAAACAGCTTCTGTGCGAAACTCTGGATTCACCTCATAACGTTCAATACCATGAAATTCAGTAACCGTGGTACTTTCCAAATCGCGCAAGCGAACACCAAATTGATCATCGCGTTTAATAATAAACCATTGCAATTGTCCGTGCGATAATTTTGGTTGGCGGGTTGAATCTGAATGAAAGATAGCACCTGTTTTTATTGGTTTTTCGTTTGAAAGAATTTCAACATCCGGCAAGGCAGTCATTGACACCACTCCATTTTGCAATAGAAAGAGTCCGGCCTTTGCAGGGATTTTGTCTTTAGGAAAAACAATATCATTGCTTTCATCGCTTCCAAAAGTGCTCACACCATCTTTCAACCAGAACAATCCTGCCAGGTTAAGCCACCCGTTTGCACTTTTCAAACTCTCCATGCGTCCTGCATGCCATTGCTCAATCTCTACTTTATAGGCGTTGATATCCAATGGTTGTGATTGCTTTTTGCCGCAACTCCATACCATCAAAATCAGAAACAGATAAACAGTTACTCTCATATTTTTTATTTTTAACACACCGGTTAGAAATTAATATTTACCCCAACGAATGTAGGTCTCCAAATCTTTATCGCCACGTCCCGAAAGATTAATCACCACCACATCATCCGAACTTAATTCAAGCTTCTGAAGTGCCGCCACGGCATGTGCCGATTCAATGGCTGGAATGATACCTTCTGTTCTGCTTAACTCTATGCCCGCATTCATCGCTTCATCATCAGTCACATTCAAAAACTGAACGCGGCCTACCTCAAACAAATGGGCATGCAAAGGACCGATGCCGGGATAATCTAATCCTGCAGAGATGGAATAGGGTTCTATCACCTGTCCGTCTTCTGTCTGCATCAATAATGTTTTACTTCCGTGCAACACACCTGGTTTACCTAGGGCTGTTGTTGCTGCCGATTCTCCTGAGTCCACTCCTTTTCCACCAGCTTCCACTCCTATTAAATTCACATGCTCATCGGATAGGAAATGATAGAATGCACCGGCTGCATTGCTTCCTCCTCCTACGCAAGCCAATACATAGTCAGGAAAGGGATTTCCAATTTCCGCTACTAATTGTTTTTTTATCTCTTCACTAATTATTGATTGAAAACGTGTGACCATGTCCGGATAAGGATGTGGCCCCACCACAGAGCCTATGATGTAATGGGTGTCGGTAGGGTGATTGATCCAATGACGCATGGCTTCGTTGGTCGCATCTTTTAACGTCATGTTACCCGACAAGGCAGGAACTACCGTGGTTCCTAAAATGCGCATACGTTCTACATTAGGACGCTGGCGTTCCATATCTAATTTGCCCATATAGACGATGCACTCCATGCCCATCAAAGCACACACGGTGGCCGTTGCAACTCCATGTTGACCCGCGCCTGTTTCCGCTATGATCTTCTGCTTGCCTAATCTTTTAGCTACCAGGATTTGTCCTATGGTGTTATTGATTTTATGCGCACCCGTATGGCACAAGTCTTCCCGCTTTAAATAGATTTTGGCCTTGTACCTGTCTGATAATCTCTTGGCGAGATAAAGAGGCGTGGGCCGACCAACATAATCTTTTAAAAGCTTATGAAACTCTGTCTGAAACTCAGGCTCGTAAATGATGGACAAATACTTTTCCCTGAGTTCTTCTACATTGGGATATAACATCTCAGGGATGTAGGCACCTCCAAACTGACCATAGTAACCCTGCTCGCTCACATCGAATTTCATATATGTAACTGGTTAATGATTTCTGATATTTTACTTATGTTCTTAAAACCAGGGCGCTCTTCCACCCCACTGTTTACATCAATAGAGTGAATATTTAATGATGAAAGTCTTTTTATCTCTTTCATGTTTTCAGGTTGAATGCCTCCGCTTAAAAAGAACGGCACCGCCTGATTGTATCGGTTTAACAATGTCCAATCGAAGGGCGTTGCATTTCCACCATAAAGTTTCCCTTTTGTATCAAAAAGGAAAAAATCTGCTACGGATTCAAAATCAGTGGTATTAGCAAAATCAAAATCATCATCCACTCGAAATACTTTTATTATCTTAATCCCTTTCTCCATGAGATCATTACAATACACAATGGATTCATCGCCATGTAATTGAGCATAGTGAAGATGATTTGTTTTCATTGCTTCAATTACAAATCCCATGGAATGGTTTACAAACACTCCCACTCGTTTAACGGACGATGCTGTCTCCGGAGGAACTACAAACTCACTACCCACGTAGCGTGGTGAAGGCGGGTGGAAGATGAACCCCATATAATCGGGATTTAAAGAACTTACCTGAAGGATATTATCAGCATCCTTCATTCCGCACACTTTTAATTTTATCCGAGATCCTTCCATCCTACTTTCCTTCTAATCGTTTTAACTCATCAATAAATTCCTTACACGCTTTTTCCGGGCGACTGTGTTGCATAAAATTCTGCCCCATTAAGAAACCCTGGTAACTATACTTTTTTAACTCGATGATCGTCTCTGTTTTTTCAATACCACTCTCGGAGACTTTCACAACATGATTGGGAATCATTTCAGCTAAGCGTTTTGATATTCCAATATCAGTTACAAATGATTTAAGATCACGGTTATTCACACCCATCAAATCTACTTCAGCCTCCAGGTTATCCTGAAGTTCTTTTTCATTGTGGACCTCAAGCAATATCTCTAATTGAAGTGAACGGGCAAATCTGGCAAGTGTAGAAATTTCTTTTGGATCAAGCGCAGCGGCAATCAGGAGTATGGCATCAGCACCAATGGACTTTGCCTCGATGATCTGGTATTCATCGACCACAAAATCTTTTCTGAGAATCGGGCAAAAATTAAATTTCCTGGCCAGCATCAGGTCTTCATTCGTACCTCCGAAGAATTTCTTATCAGTAAGAATTGATAATGCCGAAGCACCGGCTTGCATGTAGCCGATAGAAGTACGTTCCACAGAAACATAAGGATTGATATCTCCTTTGGATGGCGATTTCCTTTTTATCTCAGCAATGATGCCTGATTTATCTTCACGTTGTACATACTTCTTCAGTGACACCACCTGGGATTGAAAGTAAATACTTTGCTCCAGTAGCTTAACCGGATACAAGCTCTTTCTTTCTGCCACTTCTACTTTTTTATATTGAATAATTTCCTCCAGAATATTCATAGACTATGGATTCATTAATTTCCTAAACGATTCTAATGCTTTACCTGACTTCAAGGCATCGGTAGCCTTTTCAACTGCTTTGATCATTCCTTCATTTCTGTTCACACAATACAGTGCCATGCCTGCGTTGGCGATTACCGCTGCATTTTGTTCTTCGGTTCCTTTTCCTTCCAGCACATTCATAAATAGCGTAGCAGATTCCTGAATGGTATTTCCTCCCTTAATGTCTTCGTATTTGATGGTTGGCAATCCTAACTCAGCCGGTGTAGCAATGCGCTCACCTTCATTAAAGAAAAACTTAAAAGCTCCTGTGAGGGAAACTTCATCATACCCATCTAATGAATGAAGGATCAAGAAATCTTTATCGGTATTTTGATACAGATAACCATATAGCCTTGCCAACTCCAAACTAAATACTCCAACCAACTGACGTGTTGGAAACGAAGGATTTACCATGGGACCCAGCATATTGAAGAATGTTTTTACACCCAGATCTTTACGAATCGGCGCTACATTTTTCATGGCGGGGTGAAATAGCGGTGCGTGCATGAAACAAATGTTTGCCCGATCCAGACTTCTCTTCAACTCATCAATATCGTTGGTGAATTTATAACCAAAGTGTTCCAACAAGTTTGATGATCCGCAAGCAGAAGACACTCCATAGTTTCCATGTTTTGCAACGGGCTGACCTGCTGCTGCCACTACAAATGATGAGAGTGTCGATAGGTTCATGGTATTTTTTCCATCGCCACCAGTGCCACATACATCCATCACAGGCTGATCAAAGCGAGCGGGCAAACACAACTCTAGCATCGCATCGCGAAACCCTTGCAATTCATCTACGGTAACACTGCGCATCATATACACGGTCATGAAAGCAGCCGTCTGGCTCATGTTGAATTTGCCTGAAGTCAATTCCACCAGCACACGGTGAGCAGTCTCCTTCGTGAGGGAGCGGTTATCAATTAATTCATTTAATATCTGTTTCATAGGGAAGTCGAAAAGTCAGTAGTCAAAAGTTGAAGGTTCGCTTATGTTTAAAATCATCCGTTAATTATTCAGCCAGTTTTTTATCATTTTGGGTCCTTCCGGTGTCATGATGGATTCGGGATGAAATTGTAATCCCCTTACATCATACTTATGGTGACGCAAGCCCATGATCAATCCTTCGTCATTGACCGCGGTTACTTTTAATTCAGCTGGAATGCTTTCCGGCAACACCGCCCATGAATGATAATGCGTAGCTTGAAATTTTTCAGGAACACTTCTAAACAAATACTCATTCTGATCTTTAACCTCCGTACGTGAAGTAACACCGTGAAGCACATTGGGAATGTTGAATAAAGAAGCTCCATACACTTCACCAATGCCTTGATGACCAAGACAGATTCCTAATATACTTTTTGTAGGGCCATACTCTCGCACTACTTGCTTCATAATGCCAGCCTCATCGGGAATGCCCGGACCGGGAGAAAGCAAAATCTTATCATACTGAGCCACATCCTCCAATGAAATTTTATCGTTACGAAAAATATCAACGGCAAATCCGTTTTCACGAATGAGGTGCACCAGGTTGTAAGTGAATGAATCGTAATTATCTAACACTAAAATCTTCATACTCAAATTTTTTCAGCTAACACCATGGCCTTGCGCAAGGCTTCCAATTTATTATTCACTTCTTGTAATTCGCTTTCTGCGGATGACTTGGCAACCACACCCGCGCCTGCCTGATAGATCAACGCATTATCCTTACTTAAAAAAGTACGGATCATGATCGCGAGATTAAACGATCCATCAAAACCGATGAAGCCAATCGCGCCTCCGTAGAAACTGCGGTTTACATTTTCATATTCATTGATCAGCGTCATCGCTTTATGTTTGGGTGCACCCGAAAGCGTGCCGGCAGGGAACGTATCAGCAGCAATCTGTATGACGGGTGCTTCCGGATTTAATGTTCCGGTCACTTTCGAAACCAGGTGGATGACATGAGAATAATACTGAATTTCCTTAAAAACCTCCACATGAACTTCACTCGCATTGCGACTTAAATCATTGCGCGCTAAATCTACCAACATCACATGTTCTGCATTCTCTTTCACATCGGCCGATAATTTCTCTGCGAGCAAGGCATCTTCCTGATCATTGCCGGACCTTCTGAATGTTCCTGCAATCGGATAGATATGCGCCTTCCCTTTTGATATTTGGATCTGTGCCTCGGGCGATGAACCAAACAATTTAAAGTTTCCGTAATCAAAATAGAATAAATAAGGCGATGGGTTTATCGATCGCAAGCTGCGATACACATTAAACTCGTCTCCCTTAAACCCAGCGGTGAATCTGCGGGATAGCACGATCTGAAAAACATCACCGCGGTAGCAATGCTGCTTTCCTTTTTCAATGATGTCTAAAAACTCCTCATCGTTGTAATTAGAAACTTCTTCATTCGTGCGGGTGAAGCGGAATGTAGTTACTCGATTGTTGTTGATCAACTGCTCTAATCGATCGAGTGAAGGGCCTGACTGATTACCTTCAACTGCGTGTTCAAACAAGGTAAGCTCATTATAAAAATGATCGACCACAATCACATACCTGAATAGTGAATAGATAATATCCGGTAAGTCGGTATTCGTTCTTTGAATGGGCACCTGCTCAAAATATCGAACGGCATCGTAGGCCATATAGCCAAAAAGACCATCATGTGGATATTTGGATCTTACGGTTGTGTCCACCTGAAATGAGTTCTTAAATTCTTCCAGCAGCTGAATTACCTGGCCGGGTTTGCTGATGTCTATTTTAGTTGACGGCTTACCGGGAAGCACTATTTCTGCCTGCTCCTGATAAACCTTAAACGTGGCAATGGGATCGCAGCAGATGAACGAAAGACTGTTCTCATGGCCGTGGTAATCCGAACTTTCCAGCAGGATACTGCCCGCAAATGTATCCCTCAGCTTAAGGTAGATATTCACTGGAGTCAGGGTATCTGCCAGCATTTTTTTAGAATATGTCTTCAGTTGGAAATTCATGTCACTCGTGTCTATATATCGGTTTCAAGATCTTTATAAAATAAGAAAGCCCACTGTGAACAGCGGGCCTTCGGCAAAATTATAGTTACATAGCAAGGCTGCTCACATATCGAAGTTTGATTTGTGCCACCACCAAGCCATATGAACGCTTTTCATCATCATGATTATGCGTCAGTTTTTTTCTTTGCTGCTTTCTTAGGCTTCACTTCTGCAGGTGCAGCTGCTGCTGCCGCTTTAGACTTCGTTGAAGCATTTCTCTTCAACTGAGTCTTGATTTTTTTCTTGTTTCTTGAAACGCCAAAAGAACCGATGGTTCTCTTCCCTTTTGCTGTTTTTTTATCTCCTCTTCCCATGGATTTAAATAATTGTCCGCAATAATAGCAAACTCCTCGTTAAATACAAAAAACCGATTTTTTTTTGTGGCTTTCTGAAAGATCCTAAAGAAACAAAATCTAACAAGAACGGTTTATATTTATATTCCTTTTCACTATGGCTAACATACGTTTTGAACTGATTCAGGCCCTGCGAATAACCGCCAAAAACATTGAGCATAACAACTCTTACCAATGGGGTCATATGGGCCTTTGTAACTGTGGTTTTCTGGCCCAGGAGATAACCTCCCTGTCAAAGGATGAAATCCATCGGAGGGCGATGCAAAAGCAAGGTGACTGGTCGGAACAACTTAATGACTACTGCCCTACCAGCGGTTTGCCCATGGACGATCTGATCGACCAGCTCGTCCATTTTGGCTTTACAATAGAAGAACTGAGACACCTGGAGCGGCTTTCTGATCAGGTTGTTCTGCAACAATTACCCATCGAAAAAAGATATTTGAGTCATAATGTAAAGGCGGATGTCATTATCTATTTAAATGCCTGGGCAAATATGCTTGAAGAATCATTGCTAGAGGCTATCAGTTTAAAGGAACTTACCACAAAAAGGAAAGTGCCAATACTTTAAGTGTATCTTTGTGATCATGAAACAGCTAGCCGCGAAATCAAATAAGACTCCCCTGATCTGGCTGGTTTCCTTCATGCTGCTACTTCATGTTAGCACTGGTAACTCCGGGAGTGATTCGATGGCTCCATTGCGGAACCCCAAACAAACGGAATTAGCCTTAACGATTGTCGATTTAAAGTCGGTAAAAAAATCTTTTTCATTTTTTACGGGTGTAGCCAAACACGCTACCTGCTTTACCGGTGATTTATCATTTAACACACGCATTTTCCAGCATTCACAACTTGCTGAATTGAAATGCAAAATGATTGGGAAGCATGTACGCACTTCCCAGATTAAATTCGCTCATGTTAAGTTGGCACAGAACGATGACGATGACCTATCTGTCCTGAAAGGATAACATCCCTTTTTTGTAAATCAATTTTTTTCAATTAAGCATGGCCATGCCCAAAAGCATTGCATATGCAATTACAATTCATTAAGATGAAAACTTTCAAGAAGATCTTAAGACTAGCTGGTCTTGGCATACTCATTATATTAGCTATATCCGGAATAAGCATCACTGGCGCCAGCCCATTATTTCTTAAAAAGAATGAACAAGACTATGACAATGAGATAAAAACGGAATTAGTGGAAGGGCATAAAGATGCGATCGAGGAAAAGGGTGTTGAATAAATTAAGGTGCGCGTCAGATTGTAAGACTTAGCACTAAGGAATAATTACATCCGCATGAGCGCGGCCATGGTTTCAATTCCCTCCCATAAGTATTGCAGTATTACGTTCTCATTCTCAGCATGCTGATTATTGTCGTAGTTGACGATGGGAATGGTGATGGGCTTTGTTTGTAACAACTGTTCATACAAATAAAGAGGAAGACTTCCTCCTAAGGATGGAACCCGGACCATGTCATAATCAATCGTAGTTTCAATTGCTTGAATGGCTTTTTGCGCAAGAGGAAGATCCATCGGAGTGCGTTGGGCATTGTATCCATTTCCGCGCTTCATTACTTTCGCTAACAAGGGGTACTTCATGCGCTCTTCATCAGTGGGTTCATGATCTATAATGTGATAGCCCTCACTACGAATATGATCCATTACTTTTTTTACCTGCCGATCAACGTCATTACCCACGACAAGTCTTAAGTCAATGACGGCTGTCGCTTCGGTGGGAATAACATTAGCAGCCATGGCACCCACATTGGCACTTTGAAGGCCGTTGATGTTGAGTGTTGGAAGGGTAAGTAGTTCGGTCATGGATTTTCCACCGCCATCAGGCTTTGACACCTTCAGATCATTCTTTAAAATATCATCAACGGGAGGAATTTCACTCAATGCTTTTTTCTCTGTGGCCGTCAATGGTGTTACATCATCATAAAATCCTTTGATCGTGATCATTCCGTTTTTATCCTTCATGCTTGCTAAAAGCTGTGCCAGTCGCATCGCTGGATTAGGGGCCCAGTTTCCATAATTACCGCTGTGCAAAGGTCGTGTGGCACCATAAAGTTTTACATCAACGTTAACATCACCCCGTGCACCAAATAGTACTTGCTTCTTTCCGGTGATGTGGCGCGGACCATCACAAATAATCCATTGGTCAGCTTTCAACAAATCCTTGTGTATTTTAAAGATGTCTGATAAGTATTTCGATCCTGCTTCTTCTTCACCTTCAAAAAAGAATTTGATGTTTACCGTTGGCTTCAACCCAGAAGAGATCAGTGATTCATAGGCGGTGATGATCGCAAATACTCCTGCTTTATCATCGGAAGATCCTCTGCCATATAAACGCCATTGCGGATTGATAACATCCTTGTCATTGGGAAAAGAAATGATCTTCCCTCCTTTGTCCAGACGATCCGTGAGTAACGTGGGCATGAATGGAGCAAGACCTTCGGCCCATTGTTTTGGATTTACAGGTTGTCCATCATAGTGAGCATAAAAAGCAATCGTAGTGGTGGCGCCCGGTGTAATCACTTCACCATATACCACAGGTGCTGAACCCGCTTTGCCTGACTGAAGTAACTGACTTTTGACTCCATGCTTCATCAGCAAATCCTTAATCCAATTTGCATTGCGCACCATGTTCACTGAATCTCCCAATACATTGGGTATGGTTAAGAACTCTTTATATTGATTCAACCAGCGGTGCTGATTCTTTTGATCAAAAATGTATTGGTTGATCTTCGAAGATTGGGCTGATGAAATAAAAGAAACAATAACCAGAATAGATGTAATGAGAAACTTCATAAGAGCAAATGATATTAGCTTTTTGCAAAAGGTTGAGCAATTGAAACAGAAGGTTGTGAAAACCATTTTGGCCCTTCGGCTGTCATGTACACACAGTCTTCATGTCGAACGCCAAATTCACCCACGATGGAAATGTTGGGCTCAATACTAAAGCACATGCCCGGCTGCAATGGAAGTTTATTGCCTCTTACTGCATTGCCCCATTCATGCACATCCATACCAATGCCATGACCCGTACGATGAGGTAAGCCTGGTAATTTATAGTCTGGTCCAAAACCAGCATCCGTTATTACCTTACGCGCGGCAGCATCCACTTCTTCACAAGCCACTCCTATTTTCGCAGCAGCAAATCCTGCAGCCTGCGACTTTTGTTCCAGATCCCATATTTCCTGCTGACGTTTTGTAGGTTCGGCTCCAAACACAATTGTTCTGCTAACATCCGAGCAATAGCCTTCCACTTTGCATCCGCAATCCATTAATACAACATCACCTTTCTTTAATTTTTGGGGTTGCACACTGCCATGTGGAAATGCCGATGCTTTATCAAAATTAACTCCGGCAAAGGCAGGTTGCGCTCCCAATTTAATATGAGCATCATTTACGATCGCTTCAAATTCTGCCGGACTCATACCTTCCTTTAAACTCTTAATGCCAATGGTCATGGCGGCCATGGTAATATCCGCGGCCTTTTGCATCAATGCGATCTCTGCAGGAGATTTTATTAAGCGACATGGAAGAGTCGCAGGATCACCGCTTACATAATTCAAATGCGATGCTTCTTTACGCATACCATCTAAAATGAAAAAACGAACTTGCTCTTCAATACCAATGGTGCCTGAAGTGATACCTGATTTCTTAAAAGTATCAGTAATTAGTTTGTACGGACTTTCATCTTCTTGCCACGCAAATACTTCAGTACCAATTTTTATTAATTCTCTAAGGCGTTCTTCTTCAAAACCCGGGCAGATATATTTCACTTCGCCTTTGGCGGGAATAATGGCGACCATCGTGCGTTCGCTCGGCCACCAGCTTATGCCCGTGAAGTACAAGAGTGAAGATCCTGCATCCAACACCAACGCTTGCATTTTTTGCTCAGTCATTAACCGTTGTGCTTTTTCAATCCTTGCCTTACGTTCCTCTAACGTGATCGGAACTACATCACCGGTCATGGACTGAATATGATCCTCCGGCTTTTTTTCTTCTATCTTTAGATTGTCGGACGAACAGGAACTAATTCCTGTTGCTATAGCCGCTGCCAATGCAGAAACGCTGATGAATTCTCTTCGTTTTAATTTCATATATAAGATTGTAGAATAGGTTAATGTTTTAGTTTGCTTTGGCCAGATTAACGATGATCTCCCAATTAAACTGCACAAACTTATGAAGTGATTCTTCCAATATCCTTTCCTGATCGCTATGTGCTCCGAAACCTTTTGTACCATCTTCCTGATCAGTCATAGGACCAATACCATAACACTCGATTCCTTTTTCGCGCAAGAAAGCCATATCCGTAGCACCGGTTGGCATAGTGGGAAGAGTGACTGTATTATAAATTTTCTTAATGGCATTTTCGACCACCATAAAAGCATCTGTATCTAGGCGGGAAGGACGAGCAGCAGGTCTCTTGTTTCTACTTTGCTCCACAATTTCAATTTGTGAATCATTCACTACTCGCTTCATTTCCGCCAGTAAGCTCGTCATATCTTCATCGGGCAAGGCGCGAACGTCCAGCGTTGCTTCCGCTTCACTGGGAATGATGTTTATCAGGTAACCACCTTTCACAATATTAGGAGAGATAGAAGTGCGGAGCGTAGAATAGGTACGTGGCTCTTTGGCTGCAAAATATTCCTGTGCTTTATCGGCACCATTACCATTTACAACCGCCAGGTAACGGGCAGCATCAGCCGGTGCACTAATGGCAGCAAGGCGAGTAAAGAATGTACGGGTTGTTTCGTTTAGTCGCATCGGTGTTTGCCATGCGGCAATCTTAGCAATGGCTTGCGATAAATGCACGATGGCATTGTCCTGCAGCGGCACCGATCCGTGACCGGCTGTTCCATGTGCTATCAGTTTCACTCCATTCGGAACTTTCTCCGTGGTTGAAACGGATGCATAAAGTATTTTTCCATCCTTTCGGGAAACACCTCCGCCTTCAGCAAAGCAAAACTCCGCGTCAATTTCTGACCAGTGTTCACTCACCATAAAATCGATGCCTACTCTCGTGTTCGACTCCTCGCCTGACTCCGCCAAAAAAATAACATCCCGATCAAGGGCAATATTCAATCGCTTCAATTGAATCATGACCATAAGAGCAGCCACCACATTGTCCTTATCGTCCACGGCTCCTCTTCCATATACATAGCCGCCTTCGCGCGTGGCTGAAAAAGCAGGATGTATCCATTTTGTGGAATCAATACTCACCACATCGGTGTGGGCCATGATCATGACCGGTTTTTTCTTTCCATTTCCTTTTAATCGAGCCACCAGGTTTGGGTGTTTGGGATCGTTAGAAAAAACTTTTGCGGAAATCCCTTCACGATCTAATACTGATTTTAAGTAATCCACTACCGGAGCTTCACTTCCTGTTGCAGTACTGGAGTTAATTCTCAGAATCGCTTGAAAATGTTTCATGGTCTCATCCTGAAGCTTGACCCAATCTGGTTGTTTGGTTTGCGCTTGTGCATATGAGCAAAGGGTGATTAAAAAGGTGCCTAAGATGATGGAGAGACGATGGACGTGTTGCATAGAAGTTTAAGTTAACTGAACAGAACAATGGAAAATCGAAGATAAGAATTTGTTTTATGGGGCCTACTCCACTCACATAATTTAGCTTGATACAGGCGTCAAACTAATATATTCAAATTTGACTTAGGAATATTTCCAAAATAATTCTGCCTGTACGATGAAAAGTGTCTATTTTACTTCATCTATAAAACGCATTTTAGATCAATTAACTTAGGATCATGAAAATATTAATTCTACTGCCATCGCTCTTTCTCCTTCTGTTTACCCGTTGTTCCACTCCTGAAAAACAGACAGAAATTAATTTATTTCAGGAAGTTTCTACACTCTCCTTTATCGAAGGTAAACCGCAATACCTGGCTTCTCCCTTTGTCACAGCGGGAGACCGCGTTTACATCGTTGGTCATCAGGATGGTAGCTTTCCTGATCTGGGCTGGCATGTAGCTGGTGAGATGGGTGGGATTTGGGATCACCCCATTAAACTGATGGATGGATTTACGGCCAGTATAAAAATTCAAGACAGTGATCATTCCTTTTGCCTTGACAAAGCGGAAAAGTTTATTAATTATCCGATCGCGAACAGTCATCATTTTACATGGGCCGAAGAAAACATAGAAGTCGATCGTATTCAATTTATCCCTGATGGCGTTGAAGGTGCTCTGATAGAATTCAGGATCGCCAACCACGGAACAGAAAGCAAAGAACTTATTTTCTCTTTCACTGGCATGACGGACTTGCGGCCTACATGGCTGGGCGAACGTACCAACATGATCGATGCCGAAGATGAAATTTCATTTGATGAAAACTTATCTGCTATCAAAGCAAAAGATAAAAACAATCCATGGCATCTTTTATTTGGATCATCATCAAAAGCAAGTTCAGCCACGGAAGCGGATGGTTGTTTGCCCGCAACAAGAAAGGGATTAGGCAAGGATGCAACACTCTCCTATTCGCTTCATGTTGAAGCCAACGGAGAGGTAATCATTCCCATTTATATCGCAGGCTCCTATCAATCGGAAGAGTCTCTTCGTGCTAACTATGAAATACTGAAAACAAAAGGTCAAGAAAAGTTAACACAGAAAATAAATCGCTACACTTCCATTGATAGCACCGCTCACCTCACCATTCCCGATAAGGACATTGAGCAAATGTATAAATGGTTGAAGTACAACACCGATTGGCTCGTGCGAAATGTTCCCGAACAAGGCATTGGTCTTTCTGCAGGCCTTCCTGATTATCCGTGGTGGTTTGGTGCAGATGCTACTTATTCCCTGCAAGGTCTTTTAGCAACCGGTGATCATGAACTTGCCAAGAACACTATTCTATTATTACACAAGCTATCCAAGCAAACCAATAACAATGGTCGCGTTATTCATGAAGTGTCAACCAACGGATCGGTATATAATCCTGGAAACATTAATGAAACAGCTCAGTTCATTACATTGGTTTACAACTACTATACATGGACCGGTGATAAAGAACTGGTCACACAACTTTTTCCTGATCTGAAAAAAGGAATGACATGGCTATTGAATGAAAGAGATCCTGATGGTAATCATTACCCGAATGGAAGTGGCATGATGGAAATACCCGGATTAGAATCGGAGTTGGAGATGATTGACGTTGCCGTTTATACACAACAAGCGCTAGTGAGCATTACGGAACTGGCGCGAGCAGTTGGAGATAATACCGCTGCAGATGATTATCAGAAGTTAGCCAATGAACTCAAAATAAAAATCAATAAGGATTGGTGGCAGCACAACGAAAATTCCTTTGGCGATTTCAGAGGAACGATGGAAGAAGCTACTCCGATTCTCGAAGCTGCATTGATAAGATCTGACACACTTGGGAAAACATGGGCTGTTGCGGAATTAAAAAATACGCAAAAGCAAATGAAGAATTATCCTGCTGGTCAACGTATTCCGCATGTCATCTACCACAACTGGGTAGTGAATACTCCGCTTGAAACAGGCATAGCCGATGAAGAGAAAGCACAAGCTGCACTTAAAAAAGCGAAGACGTATGAAAATCCATACGGAGTTTTTGTTACTGGTATTGACCGAACAGAAGAAGCTGATAGTGCAGTATTAAAGTCAAGGAAGAAAATATTTTCATACACCGGTGCTGTCATGACATTGCCTACCAGTGTTCTGGCCATTAGTGCCGCCAGATATGGTAACCCGGAAGAAGCATTGCAATACATCAAGAAGCTTCATCAATCATTCAGTTATGCGTTGCCAGGATCGATGTATGAAGTTTCTCCTGACTTTGGCATGATCACGCAAGCCTGGAATATTTATGGCGTGGCTGTCCCCATCATTCAACATTTCTTTGGCATTCAACCGAAAGCGTATGAAAAGGGTATTTATATTTCTCCCAACTTACCAAAATCATGGAAAGATGCAGCTCTTGAAAATGTACGAGTAGGTGATAATGCTGTTAGCATTGCTATCCGTCAAAAAGGTGATCATACAGAATATTACATTCAACAAAACCTGGAAGATTGGTCGATCTTCATCCATATTAAAAACGCAAAGAAGATCATGGTGAATGAAAAAGAAATGGATATCAAAACCCTGGATGGAAATTATATTAAACTTAATGGCAAGAAAAATAGTGTACAGCTTTACTAATCGAATTAATACACTTCACCACTTCACATAAAATCAAGATACTATTCATTTTTTTTGATCAAAAAAAAGGCTGCTAAAAAAGCAGCCTCTTCATTTGAAATTCAAAAAGTTATTTCTTCACAATTACATTGCTATCCATAATAACAGCTGTTTGAGCCAAAGCCTGACCATTCAGTGTCGCTCCTGTTTGTAAGGTAATACCTGTCATGGACAAAATGATTCCTTCAAAATGCGAAGTTGTTCCTAGTGTAGCCTGTCCCGCAACCTGCCAGAAAATATTCTTGGCTTGAGCTCCTCCTGCCAACGTGACGTTTACTGCTGAACTAACTGAAAGATTTCCGGCAATTTGAAATATCCAAACATCATTCGCACCTCCCGAAATGACTATACTGGTAGGCACGGTAACATTGCCTGTCCATTTGTAAAGACCGGGAGTAAGGGTTTTTCCTCCAATATTACCAGTACCTAATTCAATAAAATCGGGTAAGGTGCGTCCTGCTGCATCGTTATAGGCAGTAATCATATTGGAAACAGTAGTGGTTAAATTAGCCGGTGTAGGGGCGGCCATATCAGCAGCATATAATTTTCCTACTACCTGAGCTGATGTTGCAAAGCCCGTAGAATTAGTCAACGCCAGTCCTGTGATATAAGAAGTTGCTGCAGGACTAAGGCCCAAGTCTCCGGTTATCGCAGAAGTAGATGAATTGTTGATTGCTGTCTTGGCAACAATAACAAAATTTGCCGCGGTACCTAAATTAACTACCGCCCGAACTGTAGCGGATCCACCGGTAGTAAACTTTGATACACTTTCCGAAGCAAAAGCTTTACCCGTCATTGTTTTGGCACCGGTTGTAATGGTTACTGTATAATCAGTTAAAGCCAAAAAATTATTTGTTGGTGTAAACTTAGCGGTGATGCCATCATACGTAACCGTACCAGGAACAACGGTGGTTCCTTGTTTAACAATGATCGTAGATGAATTAATGGTTGCCGGATCCATGGCTGTGCTGAACGATATATCAATGGCATTGTTACGCGCTACATTGGTTGCATTATTGGCTGGGCTAGTAGCGGTTACTGTAGGCGCAGTAGGATCAACGGTATCATCATCATCAGAACAACTTGATACAAATAACAGGAATACAATGGAAAATAGTGATAACAGTTTAATTGCTTTTAGATACTTCATGTCTTGCGGTTTAATTTTTTAAATTATTAATAACATGTAAAGGTGTGGGCATTGAATGCTTTTTTTATTACAGATCTCCCTGTAAAGATTACATATATCATGTTTTAATTATTGAGATTTGAATGAATTTCCACTCACCGGATAAGACGACCGCTTAACGCTTTAAGTAGATGGTGAAGGTGGTGCCCATGTTTAGTTTACTTTTCACTTCTATTCGACCACCCTGGTTATTAACCATTTTATTAACGATAAAAAGACCAATACCTGTACCTTCAATGTGTGGCAATAGCCTGGTGAATTTTGAAAAGATTTCCTTTTGCTTTTCCTCTTCAATACCTACTCCATTGTCCTTAACGGAGAGGAGTGTATACTCACCTGCTTCTTCTGTTTTAATAGAGATCTCGGGTGTTCTATCGGGCACTGTATACTTGATGGCATTGCTAAGCAAATTGTACATAATGCTTCTCAAGTTCTTTCTGGAGAATAACAATTCAGGAACCATGATGTTAGTCGTAATCTTTGCATGAGATTGATAGATCTGATTCTTCAGTGTAAACTTGACTTCCTCCAGAATCTGCTCTATACTGACCGTGGTTTTTTGGTCAGTCAGTTCCGTTCCAATCTTAGTAATATCAGTAAGCTCGTTGATCATGGTTTTCAATGAGCGTGCTGACCCTTCAATCTTCTCCAGGAAAATAGCGGTGTCCTTCTTATCATTCTCTTGAATTGCATTTTTCAAAAGTTCAATCAGCAAAACCATGTTGGTCAACGGACCTCTGAAATCGTGCGACACAGAATAGATGAATGTTTCATGGTCAGCATTTATCTTTTCGATGTCTTCCTTATCTTTAATGCGGCCTGTTATATCAATGAATGTAATGACGACACCATTGGTCATGTTTTGTTTCTTAATAATATACGGAAGTATATTCATCTGAAACCACCGTTTGTCATCGGTTTGAATTTCCTGCTCAAGATCTTGATTATTACCTATTACCTCCTTAATAGACTCCACAAAGCTCGGCAAGCTGGCAAGGTTGGGGATGTCATAAACTGATTTACCAATATCTTCAGGAATTAACTTAAAGTGCATATTGGCCGGAGGGCTAAATTTTCTCAGGATCAGATCTGCGTCAACAAAGAGCTGCGGTATGATCGTGTTTCTAAAATAGTTTTCCAGCTCCTCATTTATTTCAACAAGTTTTTTAATTTCTTTCTTTTCAACCATTAATGACTCAGTCATCTCAACTTTTTTTAATAAACCTAATTCACACCCTATGAAAGAAAATTACGCAATCATTTTTTTGCATTCTTCAACACAGGCCCGGCATACATGAGCGCAGTTTATACAAGATGCATGCTCGTGCCTTTCACATTCTTCAGCACATGCTTCGCAAGCCTTTACACAAGCTTCAATGGATTGAGCTTTGTTTTTAGAATTTGACTCACAATCTTCGGCACACTGGGCACATGCGTCTGCACACTCGTTACAAAGTCGAATACAAGTCTCCATACCCGGTTTATCCTTACATTCACTAGCACAGCTGGTGCATTCTTCTGCACATTCGCTGCACATGTCAACAAATTGTTCAATCAGTTCAGCATTTTCTTTCATATTATTTCAGTTTAAGATTGATTATGCATTTTTTACTTGAGGCGATCATTGATTACCACTCATCTTCTTCTACGGGAATTGACGACAACCACAACGATCACGATCGCTATCAGAAATATCAAAACCCAACTTCCCATGTGCATACCCCAGTAGTTGAAATCCTCCATCCCGTGTTTCATATCATTCATTCGTTAAATGATTGTAATTAAAATTTTTTATTTCAGATAATACTACTTCATACCTTTCATCTTCATACCTTTTTTATCCTGCATCTTTTGCATCATCTCCATCATTTGCGGATCCTCCATCATCGCTTTACACATCCCAGACATCATGGTCGTATCAGTTTTAGCGGTTTCCATCATCGATGACATCATATCCTGCTTCATTTCAGGATTATCTTTCATCATCTTCATCATCATCGGTTTATTATTCATCATCTCTTTCATATGATCATGCATCATCATTTTACCGCTATCACTATTCATAATCGTTTCCATCATTTCTTTTGACATTGCACGATCATTGGCAATAGAGGTCATGATTTTCTTTCTTGAATCTGGTTTTGAAAGAATTTGTTGAGGAGACTCGCAGGAGACAAATACCGCCATGAGTATAATCACAGACGTAATCTTTTGAAGTGTTATCATGTTTTTAGTCTTTAATTAAAAAGGATCATTTAGTTCGCTTATGCGAATCAGTTTCTTATTTACAAATTCATGAATGCCAAACTCAGAAAGTTCACGGCCAAAGCCTGAACGCTTGGTACCACCAAAGGGAAGATCGGCTTGCGTCCAGGTCGGGTGATTAATGAATACCATACCCGCATCAATCTGATCGGCCACTCGTTTACCGCGTTCGATATCCTGGGTAAATACAGACGCACCTAAACCAAAATCAGAATCATTGGCTAGCTCAATGGCAGCTTGCTCATCTTTCACTCTGTAAAAAGAGGCAACAGGCCCAAACAATTCTTCATGATACGCAGCGATACCTGGCTTTAGCCCGGTAAGTATTGTCGGTTCCACAAAAGCTCCTTCACGATCAGCCCGCTTGCCACCCAATAAAACTTTAGCACCACCCTCTACGGACCGATTAATCTGATCGAGTAAATGCACCGCAGCGGCTTCACTACTTAAGGGACCCAATTCAGTGGTGGGATCCATTGGATCGCCTACTTTCATTTTCGATAGCTTGTCCTGAAACTGTTGAAGAAATTCATCAGCAATTGCTTCTACGGCAATGAATCTCTTGGAGGCCACACAGCACTGTCCGTTATTATTCATTCGTCCAACCACCGCCCACTCTACGGTTTTTTTTATGTCGGCATCTTCCAGGATAATAAATACATCATTGCCCCCCAGCTCAAGCACCACTTTCTTCAGATTTTTTCCGGCTTCGGTTGCTATGCTTGCTCCTGCCTCTTCACTTCCGGTTAAGGACACACCTTTAATTATTTTATCTGCTACTAGAGCAGCTGCCTGTTTGCCTGTGATTGGAAGATTGGTATACAGTCCCGCAGGTGCTTCTGCCTCTTCAAAGAGTTCTTCCAAAGCAGCTGCGCATTGAGGAACAATCGAGGCGTGCTTAAGTAAAATGGTATTGCCCACCATGATGTTAGGAGCCGCAAACCGAGCCACCTGGTAGAAAGGAAAATTCCATGGCATTACTCCTAACAATACACCAATAGGGCTACTGCGAACAATTGCTTTTCCAAATTCAGGGTGGAGCATTTTATCGGCAAGAAATTCCTCGCCATGAACTGCATAGTAATCAAAGATAGCAGCACTTAACTCAATTTCGCCTTCCGCCTGAGCGATTAGTTTGCCCATCTCTAGTGTAATGAGTGAAGACAGTGATGCCTTCTTCACGCGCATCAAAGTGGCCACCTTATGTAGCAAATCTGCACGTTGCTGATAGCTGGTATCTTTCCAACCGTGATAGGCTACTTGCGCCTGATCAACCGCAGCATTAATATACTTGCCGGTCATTTGCTTAAATGACTTTACGATTTTATTTGTATTTGGATCGATGGTTTGTATGGACATGCTATACCGTTTAGTGAACGAGTTGAAATCAACTTAACTCCACGCAAGAAATAAGCATACCATACTATTTTTAGGGTCATAGGAATTGGTAGAAGCCTCACTTTGGATCACAACGTAGAGGTTTTTGCGCAGTGAGGTATTATTTCCCCTTATAAAACGGATTGAATTACTGAATGCCTAAAAGGATATTACTGCTTTGAAGATGTAGAGAAGAATAGATGTGGTAGTAACTGCGTAAAATCAGACTGTTCGGCTTTTGATAAATTTATTTTGCCACCTTTATCCGAAACAGAATTACTCACTTTTTTATATTTCTTTCAACGCCTTCTCAAAAGATTTTACTGAACGTGTCACATCTTCTTCTGTGGTTGCCCACGAACAAACGCTGATCCTAATTACTTTCCTCCCCTCCCACATAGAACCTCCCACCCAACATTCTCTCAGATCCTGAATTCTCTTTAATGTTTTCTCGGTGAGTTCATCTGTATCACATCGCACCAGCACCTGATTGAAGACAATATCATTAAGTAATTCAAATCCTTTAATGTTACTAAGCTCATCATGAAATTGAACAGCCCTTTCATGCAAGCCATTAACCATTTGAGCAATCCCATTTTTACCTAAATACCTCATGACAGCCCACAGCTCAATAATCCTTGCTCTTCGCGACATCTCAGGAGTATAATACATGCCATCGCGTTGATCACTGACAACGATATAACTACCGGTCATGTGCAATGCCGACACGATCGCTTCATTATCGTTACACATCACGATGCCATTATCATAAGGAGTATTCAATGTCTTATGTCCGTCAACGGCCCATGAGTTCGCTTTCTCTATGTCTTTGGTTAAGTGGCGCAATTCTTTGACAGCACCAGCCCACAAACCAAAAGCTCCATCAATATGGACCCACGCATTGGCCGCATTTGCTTTCTCCATGATTTTATCAAAATGATCAAATGACCCGGTGTTGACATTGCCAGCTTGTAAAATTAAAATAGTGCTGCTATCCAAAGGTGGTATCGATTCAGGAATAATTCTGCCCTGATCATCTACATCAACCCATTCAACGTTATCCTTACCAAATCCTAACAACCCAATTGCTTTGTGAATGGTGGAGTGAGCTTGTTTGCCCGTAACGATTCTGATGGCTGGTGCATGGAACAATCCTTTAGTGTTGATATCCCAATTCAGATTCTTTAAAACCCGGTATCGCGCTGCAGCCAGACCGCAGAAGTTTGCCATGGATGTTCCGCTAACAAATCCTGCAACAGTCTGTGATGGCAAATTAAAAATCTCTTTCAACCACGATTCAACAACCGATTCCAGCTTTGATGACAAAGGCGAGAGCACATGCATGGCCGAGTTCTGATCCCAATACGTGGCGAGACTTTTAGCCGCTATGCCAACCGGAACTGCACTACCGGTAACAAATCCAAAATATCTTCCACCCAATGCCGTTACCGTGGCTGGCGATCCATATTGATTTAATAATTCAAGTACCTGATTTGCCTGAGCAGGATCATCCGGTAATTTTTCATCAAAGTGAGCGAGATCTTTTAATGCGCTTTCGGAAGGATAGACATTGCGATCAAAAACCGTGTCGAGATATTCATAGGCATATTTTTGTGCTTGTTCAAAAATGGACTTATCCTTAAGTTCAAGAAGCATTGACTTTTGAATGTTGCTTTCCTTGTTCATATTTCAATATTAAAATTTATTCAGCCTGGAGATCCCACTACAGGAGTCCTCTATTGGAAAGGAATGTTGAATCTAAGAATTCGTTCAATGTAGAAAAAAAAACGGTTTGACTAATATAATCCTGACCGGTGTAGCAATCAACCACGATGATGTATCACGAACGGGATTATTAACTGACTTAACATTCACAGTATGATCATCCAAACAACTTGTCTAACGATTCAGCGGGTTGGGTAAACCATTTTGCGCCTTGCTCAGTCATGTATACACAATCTTCAAGACGGATTCCAAATTCACCATAAATGGAAATGTTTGGCTCAATGCTGAAACACATTCCTGGCTCCAGCGGCTTTTTGTTTCCTAATACCATGTTACCCCATTCATGGCCGTCCATACCAATGCCATGACCTGTACGATGGGGCAGACCTGGTACCTTATATCCAGGGCCAAAGCCTGCATCGGTAATTACTTTGCGCGCAGCGATGTCCACATTCTCGCATGCATCTCCAAGTATAGCGGCAGCAAAGCCTGCGGCCTGTGATGCTTTTTCAAGATCCCACACTTCGCGTTGTCTTTTAGTTGGCTCACCAAATACCAACGTGCGGGTAATATCAGAACCATAGCCACCAACACTACATCCTCCATCCATCAACACGACATCACCATTCTTCAATTGTTGTGGCACGCTGCTGCCATGAGGAAAAGCTGTGTACTCACCAAAAGAAACAAACGCTCCGCCACGTGCACCCATTTTTGTATGAGCTTGCGCGATAATGCCCGATAATTCTCCTTGCGTCATTCCTTCTTTGAGCATGGCGACTGCCACTTTGTAAGAAGCCAGTGTAATATCATTGGCGGTTTGCATCAACGCTAACTCCGCAGGACTTTTAACGATACGACATGGAATGGTTACCGCGTCCGCGCTCAGGTATTCGAGGTGAGCAGCTTCCTTGCGAATGCCATCAAATAAAAAGAAACGTACTCGCTCCTCCATCGCAATTTTTCCTGTTTTGATTCCAGCATCAGCAAATATGCCGGCCACCACTTTGTAGGGGCTTTCATGCTCTTCCCATACACGCACATCCGTGCCCAGGGTTATCAATTCTCTGAGTCGCGCCTCTTCAAAGTGAGGCACAATATATTTTACATCACCCTTCGCAGGAATGATGGCTGCCATCATGCGTTCACTCGTGCCCCAATCCACTCCAGTGAAATATTCCATTCCGGTACCGCCATCCAGGTACATGGCATCAATTTTATTCTCAGCCATCAGTTTTTGGGCTTTCTCTATTCTCGCCTTGCGTTCCTCTACTGAAATCGGAACAATATTATCCGTCATTGATTTCAAATCATCTAATGGACTTTTCGCTTTTGTTTCGGTAACCGGGGTTGTGCACCCAGAAACACCAGATACTAACGCGGTGGCACCAATCGTCACTGCTGACGTGCGTATAAAATCTCTTCTTTTAATATCCATAGACTTAATTTATAATTTTAAGGTGAGGTCAAGGTAATAAACAATTTATACTGATCTACCCACAAATTATATAAATGGAATTCGTCTTGCCATTTTTGATGTT
>JANOUH010000425.1:0-13835 GCA_031416795.1 Cytophagales bacterium
TGTTACAAAGATGGCAAACACGCACAACCCGAAAATGCACAGTTCAAACGATAAATTAGAAATCGAATTAATAGCAATTGCCCCGAGGTAGATGATGGAAGTAAGATTTACAAAAACATAAACCAGCAACCAGAAGATCGCCATCACCGTGCTCACCTTATCATTGTAGCGTGTAGCCAGAAACTGTGGCATCGTGTAGATTTTATTCTTCAGATAAAGAGGAATAAAAAATATGGCCACGATGATGAGGGTAGCAGCAGCCATCCATTCATACGTGGCGATGGCAAGGCCTATGGCAAAGCCAGAGCCCGACATGCCAATGAAATGTTCTGCTGAAATATTTGAAGCGATGAGCGATGCACCAATGGCCCACCAGGTTAACGAACCTTCGGCCAGAAAGAACTCACGCGAACTGATGGAAGTGGATCTCTTCCTTTGGTATACATAATATCCATAGGTAAACACCACCATGAAGTAACCAAAAAAAACAATATAGTCGGCCGTGTGAAGTGTATTCATAGTAGCCGACTATATTAATTGTAATGCGTTAACAAATTCAGGACAGTCTTAAAACTTCAACGTAGAGGGAAGATATTTTGCTACCAGCTCTTCATAGAAAGGTTTAAGTTCTGCCCAGTTGGGAGGGGTAGGGTTTTTGGAGTATAGATCGTATGGATTAAATAATTTCACCCACTTAAACATCTCGAGATCGTGATCATCCATCAAATGATCATAAGCGTTTTCGCGATGCTGGGAATAAAATGAGTGATAGCGAAGCATGTATAAAGCTGGTTCAGGCAAACGGTCTTTTACCATTTGGTAGATATACTCATCATGCCCCCACGACATGTGCACGTTACGCAGTCCACAGTTTGGTGAATACACACCGTACTTCGTATTATAATTTGGATTAGTGGAATCCGGATTGTTTGCGAAAAATTCCGGATACACGATCTTATCCGCATACGCACAACCGACAGGAAAGGTATCACCTACCACCGCCCATTGTGGCTCTCCGAAAAGACAAAGCACCTTGCCCATGTCATGAAGAAGGCCCACCATCACCATCCAGTCAGGATGACCATCTCTGCGGATGGCTTCAGATGTTTGTAATAGGTGTTGAAACTGATCGAGGTCTGTATCCGGATCAGAATCGTCTACGAGTTGATTCAAAAAGTCGAAGGCACTCCAAACAGGCATTTCCTTCTTATTGAATTGGAGAAACTCGGCTTCCTTTTGCATCACAAAATCATACGTCTGATAGGTGTGATTCAGACGATAAAACTCACGGACGGTGTCGCGCTGGAGTTCATCGTAATTGCGATATTCTTCCGTTGATTTAGACGTAGCAATATTTTCAGGATCGGGATATCTGCGAAGAAGATCATCTTCCCATTCATCCAAATTCTTAAGAGGCACGGCTTCAAACTGATTTTTCATACTGCAACATGATTAATAAAGGTATGAAAGTAATTATTTTCCCAGATTCCATCAAAGAAAAATGACAGGCTGAGCCTCTTAACAATAAAAACAGTTAGGAAACAGCAACCAGGCTATTCTACAATGACCTTTATCCTCTTACTATTAATGCCTGCTGGGAACCAACCTGTGCCTACCGACAAGTAAAAATCGTATTCACCAGATTGAGCAGGTGCTGTAATAGTAATGGTGTACTGCTGATGGTTGTTCATCATTTCATTTTTTAATACAAGATCAGTCGTCCTCATTTCAACAGCTGAAGAATGTGTAAAAAAGGAATATAAAACCCGAGAAGGGTATTCCGGATTTGCTTCCAGGTCTCGGACGTTACCATTTTTGCAATTTAATGTGATCCTCAATGGCAAGGTATCAGCCGGTTTCAATTTTACAGGTTCTGATAAATCAGATTCAATAATCACATTGGATGAAGACCGGAAATTATCAACGAAGAGAAAAGGGAAATATTCATTATAAAAATAAATACTATCGTATTGAGGTAGGTTATAATTGGCAACCAATGCTATGTCTTTTCCTTGAAACGCTGCTTCAGAATCCCAGATTGAATATTGATTTTTCCTTCCATATACATTGTTAAGTGAAAATGCCGGCACTCCCGAATAAAATTCATACTGCGATGCTTTCTGATACGAATTCATGAAAGCAACCGGCTTGCCGCTAGATTTTTCCTTTAATTCCTTCGCCCATGCTCCTGCGCTGAAAGATTTGGTCAGTTCAAGAGAAGTTGGAAGAAAATGACCAATCAATAAAATCCTAACCACCAAAATTATCAGCATTGAAATGGCAAATGAGTAAAATGTGATCTCTTTCAATTTTTTATTCCCGGCAATATGATCATACCCGATATAAAGCAAGGGCACCAACGTGATAATCGTCCAATTGCCTTCCACCCTTCCCTTGAAGGTCATTAGGAAGAAAAAAATATAAGTTCCGATAATCAGAAACTTCAAGCCACGTTCAAATAAATCTTTTGGTTTGAACACAACGCCCACATAGATGAGTATAATGCCCATGAATGGACCTAGGATAAAGGGCTGGGATAACATGTATTCAGCAGTATAAGATGAAGAATAGGCACTCGTGCTGCGCTCATACAAGTGATAGTTCACCGATGGAAAGTCGTTGTTAAACTGCCACCACAAATGAGGAAGAAATAAAACAGTTGATAACCCAACGATCACCCAAAACGATTTTCGTTTCAGCAAGGCAGGATTGGAGAGGATAGTGAAACCAACGATGAGCACCCCGTGATATTTACTTAACAACATGAGACAAATCACCATTGACAAAATAACAACCACCTGCCACGAAGAATTATGCAGGTATCGTTTATAGAAGTAGAAAAATAGAGCTGTAAAAAACAGGAGTGGAAAATCAGGAATAGCAAACATGCCTCCTCCAAAGACCATACCGATCTGAAGAAACGCTATGGAAAACACGATCGCGTAGTACAATTTCAAATTGGATGGCTGGATCATTTTCTCCGAGATCCAAATCGTGGCGGTGATGCACAGGATGAAAAACAGTCGCACACCTAATTCATTCTGAAAAAGTAAATAGCCAGCCTTTACGAGAACTGCAGTAACCGGTGGATGATCAAAGTAACCCCAGGCCAGATCTTTTGAATACATCCAATAGTATGCCTCATCACCACGCAGCTCTACATAATAAGACTGAAGCATGAGTGTGGCTAGCCAGAAAAAATAAAAAATGATCCTTATGTTTCTCTGATTATCCATTAAACGTGAAAAAATAATTAGTCGTAAAATTCCAAATGGTGGTGAGCACTATGGCAAAAAACTTGGATAGGTAGAAATTAAAGTTTTGTTTTTCAAAAACAATCAGAAAAAATGTATTGATGGCCATCCCAATCAAAGCAAATGTTAAAAAAAAGCCAAACTGCTTGTACACTTCTGGATTTTGGCTTTCAAATGTCCAATACCGGTTCAATGCGAAATTAGAACTTGCTGCACTTATGAAACCGATTGCATTGGCCGAGTAGCGATGGATTTTGATTTTCTCCTTCAGCAAATAGGTGAGGGCAAAATCCAACATCATGCCGGAGCCCCCAACAAGGCAGAACTTGATAATTTTAAAAACCATGAAAAGATTTTAAGCCACCTTCAAATTGAGATTTGATATCCTCACCTCAACGTTAAACTATTCGACTAAGATAGAAATAACAAACAATCAATCCTCATGGATGGGCTCAATGTACCAGGAGTGATTAGTTTAACCGATAAAAATGAGGGCTATAAAGAATTTTTAAACTCTAAAACTCCAGAATGATAAACTCCGTTCTGCGGTTTGCCTGCCTTCCTTCATCAGTATCGTTATTTGCAATGGGATTGGATTCGCCATAGCCTTTAGCTTGAATTTTGTCAGGGCCAATCCCCCTACCAACCATATATTCCCGCACTGCTTTGGCTCGGTCATGCGAAAGTTTCATGTTGGTAGCATCATCACCAGTATTATCCGTATGGCCACCCACTTCAATCACCATGGTTGGATTGGTGCGGAGAAGATCTATAGCTTTGTCGAGCTCCAAATGACTTTGAGAAGTTAATGTCGCTTTACCTGTTTCAAAAAAGATATTATTGATCACTACTTTCGTTCCTTTTTCAATGGGCTTAAGTGGAATGTCTTTTACGATTTCCTGATAGTGGATTTTCTTTGGCACTTCAAAACTTTGAGAATAGAAAAAGAATCCTTCTTTGTTTGCCGACACACTGTAATTACGACCACCCGGCAACACAACTATGTATTTTCCGGTAACGGAATTACTTTTATTTACTGCTATTAATTCACCGGTGTCCATATCTTCTACCATAACAAACCCACCTACGTTTTCATTGGTCTTGGCGTTGGTGACAGTTCCCGTTATTACAATGGTAGGCTGAGGACGCATTTCTTCCGGGATTTCTATTTGATAAATGTCCATGCCTTTACCATCACGGTCGGAAGAAAAATATCCGACTTCTCCAGATCCACCAATCGTAAAAAACTTATCGTCTTTGGAAGTATTCAAGGGCTTGCCAAGATTGACAGGCACACTCCACTTTCCATTTTCATAAACGCTTTTAAAAATATCCAAGCCTCCAAAGCCCGGGTGGGCGTTTGAGGAAAAGTATAATGTCTTTCCATCCTGACTAATAAAGGGTGAATATTCATCAAAGGGTGTGTTGACAATTCCGCCTAGATTTACCGGAGGCCCCCATTCCCTAAAAATATTTTTCTCGACCATATAAATATCAGCCCCACCATAGCCTTCGTCACGACCTGAAACAAAAAATATTTTGGTTCCATCATACGATATCGTTGCCTGACCATCCCAGCCAACACTGTTCACTACGTTTCCCATATTCTTTGGTGTTTGCCAACGGTCGCCTTCCAATGAACTTATATACAAATCACAGCTGCCTATTCTATCCTCCAAACCACAGGCAGTGAACAGCATCAGCTGATTGTCTGCAGTGAAGCAATCGACACCTTCATTGCTATCCGTATTTAAAGGCTCAGGGAGTTTAGTTGGTACACTCCAAGTCGCACCTTCCTTATCAGTGTAATAACTATCTTCATCGCTTTCAGTTGGTTCGACTGTATCCGTTTTACTTTTGGACTCGATTATCCCTTTCTTTTTGGAACTTAGTATAGACCTTTGTCCTGAATCAGGTCTTCGGGAGGTGAAATACAAACGGGTTCCTGTCGGGTTGATAATTGGGCCGTAATCGCCAAAAGGGCCATTGACTATGGAAGATAATTTGACTGGTTCTTTCATGGTGTTACCAGCTTTAGAAAGAGTAACCTGTTCGGCAGCGTATCGTTGATGGTATTGCAGTTGGTGCATGTTACGTGTTTCATTTGTTCCTCCATTGTAGCTGACCAACGCAACTTGCATTGACTCTTTAGCCTTTAAAAAAAAATCAAATGATTTTTCATTCTGACCAAGTGCCTGATAAGCACTACCTAAATAAAACTGAACCTCCATATTGTTAGGATCACTGGCCAAAACTTCTTCAAGTTTCGTGACCGCTTCTTCGTATTTCTGAGAATCCAACAATTCTTTAGCCTTACTCAAAGCAATTTCTGCCGGACTTCGAAGCACTACGTTCTGGGAGATAACATAAGTATTTACGACTGTCATGATCGCAACAAAAAGAAGGACCTTCTTCATGGATATGGAATTTTGTTCAAAGCTAGATAACCCTCTCATCCGAAAAATCACATTTTAATGTGATTGTTTACTGGACCGTAGACGCCAACCTTTGATACAAAAACTAAACAACATGAAAAACAAATTATTAATATCCGGAGCCAGTCTTCTGATGCTGTTTATGGCCCTCAACCTGTTTGGCCAAAAGGTAATAGAAGGCGTGGGGCCCCTATCCAATAAAGCCGCAAAAGGTTATACCATGCAAGGAACCACATTTGAAGAAAATGGAAATGTAAACATCCTGTACAAAATCAAAGGCGACAAAAATAAGGATGAGTTATTTTATGAACTCTATTCGTTCGACAAAGACCTGAAATTCCTGGAAGGCAAATCCGTAAAGGAACCCAAAGTGGAAACCAAGCCTGATAAAACGGTTAAGTATTTAGGGGCATGGGTAGGCGGCTTCTCTTCATTTGATGTGCTGAGTATGAAGCTGAAGGTGTTCATGAAAGAAGCCAACCAAAAGTGGGATTACAAAAAACAGCAATACGTTACCGATAAAGTGATCAGTGATGAAGTGGTGAAACTAAAAACCGAAGCTGGCCGCAGCTACCTCGGTGTAGCAGAATATCGCAATGAGGAAAGTCAAAATTTAGTGGTGCTTGCTTATTATGAAACGGGCGACAAGAAAAACCCAAAGCAATATGTGTTGCTGAACATCGATAAGGATGGTGGTGTAAAAGAAAAGAACATTGATGTTTCAGGTGCTTACTCGATGGTTTTTTGCCAGGAGATTACCGAAGAAGCACCTGGAAAAAGCGTTGGCAAGCAGGATTTCGTTGTAGTTTTGGCTCCAAAATCCGGCAATGGAGATGCTACCAAATATGTTTATTTGCATTACGACATAAAGGGTACACTCAAAAACAAAGTTGAATTCACCAGCCCGTCATCAAACCTATTGGTGAACAGCGTGGATGTAAAGAATGGCGAAGTATTTATGAGCGCCCTTTCCACCAAGAGCAAAGATGCCTATGAGGAAGTTTTTAAAGATTACGCTTCCATCAGTAACCCGGGAGGAGGTCCCGATGAAGAGAATTTTCAACTAAGCAAATATAATAAAGCGGCCTCCGAAGAAATGGATAACCTGCACTTGCTTAAGTTCAGCGGCAACAAATTGGTTTTTGCCACTACTCAGGCCATAAGCGATTTCAAAGCAAAGAAACAAATTGCTGTGGGTGAAAAGAGTGGCAAAGTGTATAATGGAAAAAAATTCTTCGTTCAAAATTTCGAAGTAACACCAAATAATGAATTTCTTGTGTCAGGTCAAACTACGTTCATGCAAACGATCAATAATGTACCGGTGAAAGGGTATGGCGACATCATTTGTTTTCACTTCGATAGCCAAGGCCAGATTAAAGCGCAATATGCTGTGGATAAATTATATGAAGACAAGGCAAGCGAAACCAGCTCTATGCCTCAGACGTTTTTCGTTACGGCCGATGGCAAATCTGCTTACTGGGAAATCATTGAGTTTAAAATGGAGAAAGATTTCTTTGGTAATTTTACCGAACATTACTTTCCCCGCATCGTAAAAATTGATTTGGCAAAAGCCACACTGGGTGAATTCAAGTACCCGGGCAATAAAAAATATTATATCTATACTGGTGATGACGGCTCTATCACCATGTATTTCGATGCCAATACAGCTACGCGCACGTACGTGGGCATTGGCATAAAAGACAAAGATATTTGGGTAAGTAAAGTGATGTTTGATTAATCAGGTATTGGTTTAGGTGTGCTTTAAACGGATGGGAGCTTAGGCTCCTGTCCTTTTTTACTAAAAAAAATAAAGTAAAATTGAGAAACACACGCTTCAATAAACTTTTAATACGAGTATTCAACTTTATATTGAACAATGTCTACCAGAACCTGCCTATTTATTTTATTGCTATTACAATGTCTGGTAGCTAATTCGCAAACCCTTCCCACTAGCCCAAACAAAACGGATCATCAACAAAAAAAACAAGGTGAATGGTGCATTTGGATGGATGGCCAATGGCAACCGACAACCGACTCAACTCACGTTGCCTACTATCGCGTTATTACGTATAAAAATGATAAGCCTGTTGGCGTCACAACCGATTTCTTTAGGAATGGACAAAAACAATTCGAAGGCTTCATTGTAGAAGACAGCCCCGAAGATGTGATGGAAGGTATTTGCACCTGGTACTATCACACGGGTGAAATTCGTGTTACCGAATCATTTAAAGGAGGAGAATCTAATGGTGATCAGAAAGTACTTCTACGTTCGGGTAAAGCAGCAGATGAAAACTGGATAGAATACTATAAACTGGGTTTGGCACTTTATGATCAGCAGAAATATGCAGAAGCTGCTCCTACTTTAGTAAACGTGATTGAAAATGTGGAAGCCTTTTTAGGAAGAGAAACTGAAGAATATGCTCAGATTGCCGATTACATCGCTATTGCCTCCAGTCTTTCCGAAAATTTAACCCGAGCAATTTATTATGAAGAAGAATATGTGGCCGTGCGTAGACTCATTCATCAGCAACCCGACACACTTATGCTTTCCACATTGTCATATTTGGGCAGTCATTATAAACTTCAAAATAACGGGCCGCTTGCCAAGCGTACGTTAAAAGAATTTTTGGCATTGAATGCTCAATATTTCAACGGTGATCACGCTGACTATCCTGAAGTGATTCAAACCCTCGGTTCAGTTTGCGAGGCTTTACATGAGTATGACGATGCCCTGGGTTATCTGACTAAGGCCAGCAAAATATTTAGTGGCGATCCGGATAAATACGAGTATCCACTATTATCTAATATTTTCAGTTTGTCAGGACTTTACTTTTCTATGGGAGAAATGGCAAAGGGAGAACAATTTCTTTCTGAAAAAATAAAATTCGTAAAGAAAAAATATGGAGTAAAGTCAGAATACTACATAGGTGCCCTTGGCTTGCTGGCGCGCTTGCATTATGGCGAAGGTCAACTAAAGATAGCTGAACAAGAATGGTTGGAACAATTGAATCTGATCAAATCCTTTAATGGAGAGCAATCCGAAGAATACGCATCTACGATGGGCTCACTGGCAGAATTAAATGTTGTGTTAGGCGATATTCCAGAGGCAGATCGGTATATACAGCAAGCTCGCAAAATTTTTGAGTCTGTCGATTCCGGAGAAGTATTCTATTTAGCATTTCTGGAAAAGCTATCGGTTATATATGGATTAATGGGTAATAAAAAAGGTCTTCAGGAAACCATCCTAAAGCAAAAAGAACTAACCATCAAATTATTTGGTAAGACCTCCATCGAATATGCTAAGGTTTTGCTGGTAATGGCCCAGGAGTTATTCTTTGAAAAAAAATGGGAAGAGAGTATAACATTAGCTAAAGAGGGGGCATCCATTTACTCGAAATACGAATTTGATGTATTGGATGACAAACAATATCAAACCATCGCCCTGCTTCACCAGACAATTTCCACATCCTACCTGATGTTGCACTATTCAAAACTCCAAAGTGATCAATTAAAATTAGCGCATCATCACGCTGAAAAATCCATTAACCTTTTTGAGAGTCGATCTTTTCAGGCCACGCATGTGATGATTAATGATTCTTACATCCTCATGGGCATGGTCTATGAGGCTGAACTCGACCAGAAAAAAGCGGATCAGTATTTTGATTTTGTGTTGAACAAAGTAAAAAAGGAAGTTGGGGAAAATAATTTTCAATGGATTGACCTGCTCTTCGTTATTGCTCGCAAGTCGGAGATGCGTGAAGACTATAAAAAAAGCTTTGCGTATTATCAGAAAGCGATCGCGCAACAGCGCCACTATGTGCAACATGTGTTTCCATACCTAAGCGAAAAGGAGAAGGAACAATTTAATGAACGGAATAAACAGGTACTTCAAACCTTTTATGGCTTCGCGGCTCAGTATCATGCGCAAGTTCCAGGCCTTGCGGAGATGTGGTGCAATCTGCTGATCGAACAAAAGGGCATAATCCTTCAGTCTTTTTCACCAATACGAGATGCCATCTTTAATTCCTCTGACAAATCCATGCAACAAATATTTAACACCTGGCAGGTTGTTAAAAATGAATATGGGCAACTTCTTCAAAACGCTGAAGCCAACAAAGCCAGAATAGACTCGTTGGCAGAACAATTGAATGACCTGGAGAAAAAAATATCTACTTACGCAAGTAACTCCAATTCAAAATTTAAACCCCAAAGCACAAGTTGGAAGGATATTCAGAAATCACTTGGCCCCGATGAAGGAGCCATCGAAATCGTTTTTGCCGTTGAGGATCGTGTAGAAGGATATGATTCATCTTACTATGCGGTGATTATTAAACCGGGCATCGCGACACCCATGATTGTTAAATTGAAATCAGCCAAAGAAGTTGAAGGCAGGGGAATAAAATTCTATCAAAATGCCATCAGGCAACAACTGGATGATCTCATCTCTTACAACATCTTTTGGAAACCACTCGAACCACATTTGAAAGGGATAAAACATGTATGGCTCTCCTCCGATGGAGCTTATCATCAAATTAATCCGTCCACGCTTTTCAATCCGGACACAAAAAAATATCTGCAGGAAGAAGTTTCAATTCATTTGGTGCCTTCAACATCATGGATATTAAACCAGAAAAAGAAAGCACCGCTTTCTAAAGTAACCATTTTCGCCCACCCCGACTATGGCAACGTGTCCTCAAAATCTAAAGCGAACCTTACACGCTCGCTCGATTTGGATAACATCAGTGACTTGCCGGGAACAGAAATGGAGTTGAATGATATCATAGCCTTATTCGATCAAAATAAAATCAACTACCAGGATTTCGAAGGGCCCCAGGCCAGTGAAGATGAAATCAAGTCGATATCCATGCCACAGGTTCTTCACATTGCAACACACGGTTTTTTTCTTCCAGCTGTAGTGGACAAAGATCAATCACAGAATCCTTTATTACGTTCCGGATTACTAATGGCGGGTTGTCAGAAAAAACCGCATCTACAAAATACAGATACAAATGATGGGGTGCTCACCGCTTACGAAGTTTCAACACTTCCACTATTTAAAACTTCATTGGTAGTTCTGTCGGCTTGCGAAACCGGATTAGGAGATGTCAAAAATGGGGAAGGCGTATATGGATTACAACGAGCCTTTTTAATGGCTGGTGCCGAACAAGTAATGATGAGTCTGTGGAAAGTGGATGATGAAGCAACAAGAGAATTTATGGTGTTATTCTATCAAGGATGGATTGAATTGAATGACACAGGTGAAGCCTATCAGTACGCTAAGAAAAAACTCAAGGAGAAATATGCACATCCTTATTATTGGGGTGCCTTTGTGCTCAGCGGGAACTGATCCATCAGATACCGATAACTTTGGTGATCGCAAAGCTGGATGAGATATTATCTAAATAAATCCAGTTTTCTTCAAGGCATCCACACGACTGTTTACCTGAAGCTTCTCATAAATATTGCGGATGTGTGTTCGCACTGTATCAATACTAAGAAATAATTGATCTGCAATCTCCTTGTAGCGGAATCCCTTTCTTAACTGTTCAAGGATCTCCTGCTCACGTCTGCTCAACTCCTGAAAATATTTATTGCCCTTTCCTTTTGCTGCAAAGGCTTCGATCACCTTTCGTGCGATTTGACTACTGATGGGCGAACCTCCTTCTAACACTTCACTTATTGCTTCTACTACTTTCTCTGATGGAGTGCTCTTCAGCAAATAACCCGTTGCACCAGCTTCCAATGCATGAAAAATAGTATCAGCATCATCATAGACAGTAAGGACGATCATTTGCATTTTGGGATGCAACATTTTCAAACGTTGAATACAGTCGATACCAGTCATGCCAGGAAGGTTTACATCAAATAAGCCTACTTCCACAGGTTGAGCTGTCAATTCCTGCAAAGCCGTTTCTCCGTCTCTGAATATGCGCAAGTCTTTAACCTGTATATTAAGCTGAATTTGCTCTGCGAGGTACTGGCTCACTTTCACATCGTCTTCAATAATAGCAATTGATTCTACTTTCATTCTTCAAATATGCTTAGAAGTGAGTTAAAAGAAAATGTGATATTCATGCTAACCTTACGGTTATCAGAAAAGTCGTCATTTTACACAGATGAAATAAGCATTGAATATGAAACATGAGTTCCCGCCTGAGAGCTGTTAATTTCAAAACTACCGCCTATCTCAGTCATCCTGCTTTTCATATTTTTCAATCCATTTGCTGTCTTCCGGATTTTTTCTACTTCAAATCCTTTACCATTATCTGAAATCAGAAAGAATATCTTACTTTCCTTAATCTCCATCGATAGAGAAATATGAGAGGCATTTGCATATTTCAATGCATTATTAAGTGTTTCTTTTGTCACCAAAAATAAATTATGTCTTTGAAGGTTTGTCAGTTTTACATCAGGAAGTTGATCTGGAATTTGGATACTATAACGAAGATTAAACGGCTCGAAATATTTGTTAGTCTGTTCCCGAAGGTAGGACGTCAGATTCTCTAGTGTTTGTCTGCACTGATTTTACTATTTCGTTTGCTTTGCTTCTTTCAGCATTACTTTCTTCCCTGTGCGTGCACTCCGGATGGCAGCATCAAGAATTTCGACCACAATCATATTATTTTCGAGCGAAGAAAGATCGTAGGCAGGTAACGTGATTTTATTTTGAACGACTGCTGCCAGCAGGGCAAAGGGATCGTCATAAGGAGATTCTCGGTCATTCAGAATTTCTGTACTCTCGCTTTTTTCTCCCTTCAATCTCACACGTAATTTCGACCGGTTATCGCTGATTACATATCCAGTTGCACCATACACCTCCATGTCCTTTCTGCCGAAGGGCCAATTCCACGATGCCTGAATAATTCCCTGCATGCCGGGATACTCTAATACGATCGTTGCTTCATCATCTACCTTAGAATAAATATCAGGCTTAAATTGTTGCAATACTGCCATCACCGCTGATGGTCGTTGACCATTCGCAAGCCAGGTGATCAGGTTGGCGCCATAACATCCAAAATCAATTACTGCTCCTCCTCCATTTTGTTTAGGATCTGTAAGCCAATCAAGAAATTCTGAATTAACACCAATTTCTTTTGGGCCTTCATGACCATCGTGAACGACCACTTTACGTAGGGTGCCTAGTTTGTTTTGCTCCGCTAACTCATGTGCTTTATGATTGGTCGCATACCAGGTTGTTTCATAGTTGGTAAGCAGATGTATGTTGTATTGTTTGGCAAGCGCCTGCATTTGCTTTGCATGATCCAAACTTACTGCCAATGGTTTTTCAACCATCACGTGAATGCCTCGTGGCGCACAAGCTTTCACCACATCAAGGTGTTCATAGATGGAACCGAAGGCAGTGACCGCTTCAGGCTTCGTCTTTGAAATCATTTCTTCCAATGATGCGAACCAGAGCGACATTGGTAATCCGTGTTGCTTTAGAAATCGTTCTGCCAGGGCTTTATTTGGCTCGGCAATACCGACCAGTTGAATATCACCGCGATCAGGTCTTCCTAAAATCCAGTGTACGTGACTGTGGGTTAGGCCGGCAACACCTATGCGAAGTGGAATCGCTTTTGAGAAGTAGGATATAAGCAAAAGGCCAAAAAAGAGTGCGGAGAGTTTCATAGGTAATGTTGTCAAACATTCTAAGGTAATGTTGTTCACCAAGAACTACAACAATTCAACAAGACCATTCCAGCACTTTTCAAAAACAAACTCATAAAAAGTTGGTACTTTCAGGGCATCAAATCCATAACTATGAAGGCAGTCTTCAAGAAAATCCAAATTGGCCTGTTGATTTCCGTTTTACTACTTGCTTGCACACAGGAATCAAAAAAATCGGAATCACTTATTTCCTATTGGTTAACCACTGGCGACAAATCTTTTTTACTCACCCAACAACAAGACTTTGCCTTTAGTAAAACGGTGACCGAAGGCGCACTAATTACAGTAGACACTACTCAGCAATTTCAATCTATCGATGGATTTGGTTACGCGCTCACCGGTGGAAGTGCCATGCTATTGAACACTAAATTGAATTCACAGCAACGCACTACCCTATTGAAAGAACTTTTCCTTACAGAAGGAAGCAGCATTGGCCTCAGTTATCTACGCGTTAGTATTGGTGCCTCTGATCTCGATG
>JANOUH010000426.1:0-3740 GCA_031416795.1 Cytophagales bacterium
GATTTTCAATAACCCGGATTTAGGGGTGAGGGTGCAAGCGGCAAACCATTTTAAGAAACCTGGTTCAGGCAAAACATATTCCATTGCTTCGATTGCCAAAATGAAAGGTGATGCACTTTCGGGTGATTCCATCTTTTCTAAGAATTGCAGTTCATGCCATCGTGTAAAAAATAAAGGAATGGATATCGGACCAAACCTTACCGAAATAAAAAATAAGTTTCAACGAGAAGCATTGCTCGATGCTATTGTCAATCCCAACGCAGGCATCGTGTTTGGTTATGAAGCCTGGCTGATCACCACAAAGAGCGGAGATTCATTTTTTGGATTTCTTATTGCGGATGGAGCACAGGCCGTAGTGATTAAAGATTTAAGTGGAGTTAACCATACTATAGCAACAACATCAATTGCTTCTCGAAAAAAACAAACGAATAGCCTTATGCCAGAACCTTCTTCATTTGGATTGACTGATCAGAACCTGGCAGATATTGCGGAATATTTGATGACGTTGAAGTAGTTAATTTCATCCAAAGACATTCGTTTAAATCAATTATTCGTTTGCCTCTCGAAGGATATCACTCAACACTTTCTCAGAAAAGCGAAAATTGGTTTGCTGAACTTTCTGGAGCACTGGTTTAATAGCCGGTAACATGCCGAGTTCTCTTGCTTTCAAGAGTATTCCTAATATTCCGGTATAATTTAGACTTAGCTTTTCGGCAAGTTTTCTTGCCTTCTGGTCATCGAGTATCAATAGTGAATCATCCGTTTCTAATGCCAATGCAATGGCACTTGCTTCTCCTTTGTCTATTTCAATTTCAAGTAACTCAGAATAACGATGATTTGTGGCCGCTTTAATGGACACCCAAGTGGGCAATGGCTTATTAAATTCGTTAGCAATTTCCTTTGTTGTGGTGACGCCCCAAATACTTTTTGCAGTAAATCTAATTCGTTGATTTTATCCAATAGAATAAAGCAGCTGGTGTCAGCTATAACAATACTATATTTTCTCTGCATCGCGTTTCATTTCAGTAACTGGATAGTTAATTAATGAAACCCCAAAGTCACCGAGAATCTCTGCAAAAGCTGCTTTCGTCAAGCCTGCCATATCCGCTGCTTGCCCAAGCGATATTTTACCTGCTTCATAAAGCTTTGAAGCCAGAAACTTAACAGTCTGTTTGGCATCAAGTTCCGTATTGTCTGGAAGGGTGATTATGATAGTATGTATGAAGTAAATTTACTCTAATTCGAAATGATTGCAAACTAGCTATTTTTATCCTTGTGGCGATAGGAGATGAAGATGTCAAATTCGAAGTTGGTAATGAGGGAAGGCATTATTCAAAGATATTCAAATAAGTTGTTTAATAAATTCCCGAACATGAACATGTTTAATGCCTTCTATGTTGCCGCTTGCATTTTCGTCCAGCGACACCACAAATTTTGGGTGGTTATCATACGCCAATTCAAGATTGCCGAATTCTCTTTTCCGGGTAGCTTCATCCGTGATCAGATACGCTACTTGCACGTATATTTTTTCATCACCACGGGTGCATACAAAATCTATTTCCTTGTTTTGAAATTTACCAATACGCACTTGATAACCGGCAATTACCAAATGTAGATAAACAATATTCTCTAAGATTTTCCCAATATCCGCTGTTCGATACCCTAACAATGCATGTCGAAGTCCCAGGTCCTCGAGGTAGTATTTCTGACCAATCTCAAAAATTTTCTTTCCCCGCAATTCTTCGCGGTTCACTTTTAAAATAAAAAAAGCCTGCTCTAAAAAGTGGAGGTAGCTTAGTATCACATTGGGTGTTACTTTCACTTTTTGTGATTTCAGAAAATCGCTGATGCTTTTGGCTGAAAGTAAATTCCCAACATTATCGGCAACATAGTTGACCAAATTTTCAAGTAACGACACATTGCGAATATTGTGCCTTGCCACAATGTCTTTAAAGAGGATAGCTGCATAGATGTTGCGCAAGTAATCATAAACCAAATCATCGGTAAGGTTTATGTTAATCAGATAGGGTAAACCTCCATAGCGTAAGTACGTCAGAAAAGTTTCTTGCGAATCGGACAATTGATGGAAGGTGAGAAATTCATTATACGTTAGCCCAAAAATCTTAAACTCTACATAACGGCCACTTAAATAGGTGGCCAATTCGCCTGAAAGTAAAAATGCATTGCTCCCTGTGATGTATATATCATGCTCACCTTTGGCTTGCAAACTTCGGATAGCTTTTTCAAAATCATCAATATCCTGAATCTCATCAATGAAAAGATAGTTCTTAACCTCTTTGTTGGTTTGAGCATTGACGCTTTTCATCAAATCTTTAAAATCACGCAGACTGTCGTGTTCGAAAAGCTCTTTGTTAATGTAAATAATATTGCCGTTGGGATCTTGCTGATGGATGATGTCCATCAATTGAAGCAAGAGAATACTTTTGCCCACTCTGCGCTGCCCTACCAGCACTTTGATCAGGTTTTTGCCGATGTAAGGCTTAACCCTGTCCCAGATAAATAGGCCTTTTGGTGTAGTTATTTGACGATTTCATATAAGTTTTATGTATAGTCAAAACTTAACATCAAATATAGTAATATTTTAAGTATAGGTTAATAGGAGCGCTTATCGATATGGCCATAAGAGATAAAGATGGCGTATTCGAAGCTGGGATTATGGAAGGCATATTTCAAAGATAAAGCTATCGGTTGATTATTTCTTCCCAATCTCCCCCGGCCAGTTCACCACCAACGTTACCGGTATTGAAATCTCGTTGCCTTGATCCAATTCCACCAGAAAGCGTTGCCCGTCCCGGGTTACATCGTACAAATCCCGGCTAAGGGCAGCGGAAGCAACGTAGCCCAGATCAAACAGGGATTGCACTGTGTTAATTTGTATAGTAGAGATCCCAAGATTGATCTGTGCAGACATAATCCTGAAATCCGTTCCCATAAAAAAAAGTTCTTTTCCATCTTCGCGCCAGCGCGGCCGGGTGCCACCGGCCGTGGATACTTGCCACTTGCCACCGGGGCCGGGAAATGGACGGATATAGATTTCATTCCTTCCCGACTCATCGGATTGGTAGGCAATCCATCGGCCATCAGGCGAAAAAGTTGCACGACTCTCAGTGAACTCTGTCTGGAGGAATACAAAAGGTTTCCGTTCGTTACCTTGCCCTGAAGGGTTTATGGGCAGTATCCAAATATCATTGGGATTTAGAGTAAAGTAAGCAATGTACTTTCCATCGTGCGACCAATCGGATGACATTTTTGATTGACCGGATTGGAGCAGCAGTTCCTCATTACCTTCCCCATCAGATGCCCGTTGAAACAAATCAAAGTGTTTATTACGGTCCGAAGTAAAGACGATCGTTTTTCCGTCTGGTGACCAAATGGGTGACCGATCGGTTGCGGCATCAAAAGTAAAACGCGCCCACGTGGCCCGCCTTATTTCGTAGAGCCAAATGTCCTCGTTTATACTATTTGCGTCCGGTTGAGAGACCACAATTCTTTCCCCATCCGGTGACAGGCGCCATTGAAAATATATCTTCCCTTCTTGATTAATACTGCCAACTTGTTTTCCGCTCCTGTCGCGCCAGGCAAGCTTTATCCCTGATTGGCTAACTCCTGCCTGATAGACAAGATGCCCATTTTGTGAAACGGAGAAAGAAGCATGGGAAGTGTTGCCATCAAAGTGTATGTGTTCGGCAATAGGAAAAGCATCGCCCGAAGTTTGAAGC
>JANOUH010000427.1:0-14314 GCA_031416795.1 Cytophagales bacterium
AAATATATAGTAAATGCACTAATAATACTATGGGCGAGGCTAATAGTAACCGTCTCCCTTGTTGAGTTCAAATATGAAGTAATGTTGATGTATGATCTATATCCATCGAGGCTTCGATTCCGATAATTCCTACTGTCGTCTAACGTTATGGTATCCGATAACCGGTAAGATGGTGTTGTTTAGAACAGGATCGGGTGCTTAACGTGAGATTCCAGGAACGCGCCAGGACATGGAGGCTCGGATATAGATTTTCTATGGCGCGTTTAGGGTGGGTGGTTTTACGGCCACCACGGGTTTCACCCGTGGCTACCAAAATATCGCCCCGCTGGGGCTTCGTGACTGGCTCATGCTCCCACCAATCCCTGAATCAGGCTCGTCACCCGTTCAAGCTCTGTGGTGGTAAGATTTGATCCGGAAGGCAGGCATAAGCCATGGTTAAACAGTTCCTCTGACACACCGGTGGTATAGGCCGGGCAATTCTTAAACACAGGTTGCAGGTGCATGGGCTTCCACAACGGACGGCTCTCGATGTTTTCTTTTTCCAGGACGAGGCGAAGGTCTTCTCTGGTGACACCCCGGGTTCTCTCAGGATTAACTAAGATGGTGGTAAGCCATCGGTTGGTGAAATATCCGGACGGCTCTTCGTTAAAGTCAATGCCTGGAATCTGCCCCAACTCAGCCTTGTAGAAATCATAATTTGCCCTGCGCTGGCGCACTCGTTCATCCAGTACGTGCAGCTGGCCCCGGCCAATGCCTGCGCAGATATTGCTGAGGCGATAATTATAGCCAATCTCTGAATGTTCATAGTGCGGAGCTGGATCACGAGCCTGGGTGGAGAGAAAATGAGACTTCTGTATCCACGCTTCATTGTTCGATAGCAAAGCACCTCCGCCTGAGGTGGTTATGATTTTATTTCCGTTGAAGGACAGTATAGAGAAATCTCCGAAGGAGCCCAATTTCTGACCATGAAGGATTGCCCCCAATCCTTCGGCTGCATCTTCAATCACCGGGATTTCATAGCTGCGGGCGATGGTCATGATCCTGTCCATTTGTGCGGGCATGCCATAGAGATGAACCGGGATGATCGCCTTGGGTTTCTTCCCTGTCTTTTTTATACGGTCCTGAATGGCTTCTTCCAATAGCTCGGGGTCCATGTTCCAGGTGGTCAGTTCGGAGTCGATGAATATAGGTTTAGCGCCCTGATAAACAATGGGATTACAGGTTCCGGCAAAAGTGAAACTGGAACAAATAATTTCGTCCTTGCTCTTCACACCGAGGATGATCAGGGCCAGGTGAATGGCGGCCGTGCCGGAACTTAAGGCCGAAACATGGTTGACTCCTGTATAGGTGGCCAGTTCAGCTTCAAAGGCCTGGATGTGTGGTCCTACCGGGGCCACCCAGTTGGTGTCGAAGGCTTCCTGTACGAATTTGATTTCATCACCTCCCATGTGCGGAGATGAAAGCCAGATTTTTGGTTTGGTCATGGGGATAAAGATAAGGACAAGTTGCCAGTTACCGGCACAAAAAAGAATACCACATGTTTCATCCAGCCTGGCGGGAATCCTGAACGGGAATTTGCCCCGGTTGCCGGTCACAGGTTTAGAACACGTGTACCATTATAAGATAACGTGTGGGGATTAACTTTGCAAAGGAGATCTGATGTCCATTCGGCTTTTCGTGCAAAGGATCGCCTTGATCGAAGCGGTGCCCATGCGAAAAGCTTGGCAAGCCCGAAGTTGTCTGTTCGGAATGGGGTTGAGTGTTTCAGGGTGGGAGATCACGGCTCTCATACCTCGGCCGTGATGACAGCGTTGGCGATGAGCCCTGGGAGTTGTCATTCTGCCAGTTGGCGGATCAGGATTGCTTTTCAAATGATGAGATGTTGGCAACCGGAAACTGGTAACTGGCGACCAGCCCTTAGCACTACGGCAGGCAAGCCGGCAACTAGCTATACCTTCTTTGATAATAGAATGCCGGAATCAGAAGGAGTAATAACGTTGGGTTTAACACCAGCCTATGTAGAAACGACACCAAAGGGCCGTTGTAGGACGGGAAGTTGAATTTGAGGATGAAGTAAGGAATCAGTACGAAGACCATCCCGAACAGCTGAACCCAGACGGAGAAGACTACGTATTTGCGCTCATAGAATAACGCATAAATGAGCAGGATGGCGAGGGCATCGTTGAGGATAAAACGGATGCTGCGGTTGATGATGAATCGCCAGAAGTGATCTTCAGCGCCTAACAGGAATGCCACATCCTGTCGTTGAAACAGGAACACCAACATCAGCCCCGAAACGGAGACAACTGCCAGAACAAACCTGACCTTAAAAAGCTGCGTCATCTTGCTTTAGGGTTGGCCTGGCCAGCTTCGCCACCCACCAGATCCATAAGAGAAATACAAACAAATAGATAAAAGAAGTGAATAAATATTTATGTGTAAAGTACAGATAATCAGGTTCATGTAGTGAAACCATAAACAACAAAATGATACGTGCCAGATTCGCAACATGAATAACCAAAAGGCCCAACGGAGCAAACCAAATCATAGCTTTAGTATAGGGACCAAACGCCAGCAAGAAAGCAAGAAAGACGATGGCTACATTCAGCCCATTACATCCCTCGTAGACGGAGATAATGCTACTCTGACGAAGTTGAATATAGGTGGTCGGCTTATCCGGATAGTCATGAACTTCTACTGCATGACCCAAAATCCGGATCACGGAAGCACTTTGTTCTGTGACAAGATGCGTTAGTGGATCAGGTTGCGGGTGCCAGTCTGTTATCCATGCGCCATAGATGAGGTTTCCAACGAGATAAATACCAAAAAACTTGATGAGGAAAATGATGGTTGGCTTAAACTCGCTGATCATGGTTATGATTTTAATGGTTTGGCTGGAACGCCCACTACGGTCGTGTTTTGCTGCACATCGTTAGTCACCACCGCTCCTGCCCCAACCCTGCTTTGATTTCCAATATGAATTCCATTTAACACGTTCGCACCGGAGCCAATCAATACCGCCTCACCCATCTTCACATCCCCCGCAATGTTGGCCCCCGGCATGATCGAACTGAAATCACCTGCCTGCACACCGTGCCCAACCGTGCAATTTAAATTCACCAACACATGCGTGCCAATATTGATGCCCGTGGTGAGAATAACCCCTGCGGTAATGATGCTGCCACAGCCAATATTCACAGAAGTGGTATCCTGTATTAAAGCACGCGGATGAATCAAGGTTGGAAAATGGATGAATGGATTGCTGATCAGTTGTTCCACTAGCCGTTTCTTAATCTTCGGACTTCCAATCGCAATGACCACCTGGATATCCGCTTTGGCCTGAATCAATTCTGCCATGGCACCAAGGACCACCTGCCCACCAACTTCCTCCCCCTTCATTTTGCCATCATCATAAAATCCAATCACTTCCCATTCTGGTAATGCGTTCAGCATGGAAAGTACCTCTCTCCCCAATCCACCAGCCCCATATATTGCAATCTTATTTTTCATTAATACTTTAATCGTTGTTAGTTGAAAGTTGTTTATTTCTGGCCGTTCGCCCTACCTGGAAACCGGCAACAAACTCCCATCCATGTTAAATCTGAAATTTTGAATTTGAAATGATCCGGGCCGGATTCCCCACCACTACCAAACCCTCAGCAACATTCCTGGTAACCACAGCCCCTGCGCCAACAGTTGCCCAGGCCCCAATAGAAATCCCAGGCAGCACCACCGCTCCTGCTCCAATCAACGCCCCTTCCCCCACTTTCACCCGGCCGCATAATACTGCCCGGGGTGCGATGTGAACGTAATCCTGTATCTCACAATCATGATCGATGCTGGAGGCCGTATTGAGAATGACATGATCACCGATGGTAGCATGCGCCTGCACAATAGCTCCCTGTAAAATCATACAGCCTGTTCCGATCTTTACATGTGCCGATACAATACACGATGAATGTATCGCATTAGTGAACGTATGTCCTGTATTGAATACCACCTTCTTACGCGTGTTGTTATTACCAATGGCAATAATAATACTCGCATCCGGAGCAAATACAGGATCATAAACCCCGCGCTGCGGCACCCCCAACAACTCGCCACTATATTTCGGATCAAACAAAGCCAACACCTCCACACCCTGCGACAGCAGACAATCCAACACCACCTTCGCGTGCTCCCCTCCTCCTTGCAATATGATTTTACCCTTGTTCAATTACTTTCAAATTGTATTACTTAAAACACTTGTTGCCAAATATTTCATCCACGACTGCCTACTGCTTTCTGCCTATGCTTACGATAAATGTAAGCATCCTGACCACAGCGTCAGGACTGCCTACTTCTTACTACCGCCTACTTCTCACTTCCCCTAAACTTCTCCATCGTCACAGAAGTACCACTGCTGATTCCTTCGGCTTTAAACACCTTTGCAATCGTCAAAAATAGGATTTTTAAATCCAACACAAACGACTGGTGATCGACATACCAAACATCATAGGCAAATTTTTGAGGCCAGCTGAGGGTATTGCGCCCGTTTACCTGTGCCCAGCCGGTAATGCCGGGCTTGACGTGATGTCTTCGTCTTTGTTCTTCGTTGTAAAAGGGAAGGTATTCTACCAGTAAAGGTCTTGGTCCCACGATCGACATGTCGCCTTTCAACACATTGAACAATTGCGGCAACTCATCGAGGCTCGTTTTGCGGATGATGTTGCCGATCCAGGTGAGGCGCGATTCATCGGATAACAGTGCTCCGTTTTCATCGCACACATCGTTCATGGTCTTGAATTTGATCACATTGAATATTGCACCGTCCTTACCAGGACGGGGTTGTATGAACCAGATTTTTCCCTGGTTGGAAATGGCCAACAATAATAACACGATCAACCATACCGGGCTACTCACGAGCAGCACAAGCAGGGAACTGATTTTATCAAAGAATGGCTTGACAATCGAAGAATACAAGGTCAGATTTTTTAGCAAGATAATGGAGAAGTTTAGAAGTTAGAGGATGAAGTGCGAAGAAGCCACACCGCTTCATCGGTTGCTCATGTAGCTATCGAACAGCCAGCGCGAGGTCCGCAGCGAGCGTCCAAGCCAGTCAAGTGAGGGCTGTCTATGTTAGACCCTTAAAATCTTGAACGTTGAATTAATGTGAAGTCTGACACAAATAAATACCAACGCTCATCCTACCGGCAACAAGTAACCGGAAGGCAATTAAATTCGTATCGTTCCTTCCGGGTAACTTGCCTCAGGTTCTTCAACCACATCCGCAAACAGTTCGTCCAGATCCAATTCGAAACCAGGTAAAACACTACTGTAGGCTTTATCACCCCGGGTTAATGGTTTGGAGGGTTGATAAGAACCCTTGTCATTCAGAATAAAAATTATGAGAGAGCGATCGTGTGGGTTTACGATCCAATATTCTTTCACACCGGCTTGTTCATACATATCATACTTTTCGTGAAGGTCTTTCTTCACCGATAATTTAGAGATGATCTCGACCACTAAATCGGGAGTGCCTTTGCACCCTTGCTCAGTAATTTTAGACGGAGATCACATACCACAGTGATATCGGGTTGCAGCACAGTATTGCTGATACCGTTTACATCGGGCAACGTCACATCAAAAGGAGCAGGAAATACGTTGCAGGGCTTGCCTTTCAAAAACTGATAAATACCAGAGCTGATTACCATGGTTACATGCTGATGCCTGCTGGTAGGTGCCGGAGACATTTTAAAAATCTTTCCCATAATCAGCTCTACCCGTTCCTGAAATTGGCAGGTAAGGTAATCGGCATAGGTATAACTCTTGGTTAAATCAAGTTGATTAATATCGGTGATGGGTTTCATACGAACACACGAGGTATTTATGTTAGGTAAAGATAATAAAGATAGGAATTTAATGGTGGCGCCCTGGTGATAGTTTTCAGTCGCCAGTGGCCTTGTCGGGAATGCGGAGTGGGCAGCGTGTTGATTGGTCATTTAAGAAAAAAATTCCACCGTGCTTGTAAACAGTGATGAAACTTACTGTAGTGAAGGATCTCCTGAATCGAAGCCTTTGACCATGGGTAATGGTGCTACGGTGGGGGATCCTTCGCTGAGTTGGTTTTACTTGAAGGCTTTGATTTGAATCATTAGACTGGTGGGATTATAAGTGTACTAATTGACGGCTCAGGATTGCGTTTCAATTTTTTTAGCGAGGAACACTGAAATTGCTGAGTCACAAATTAATTCCTCCAAAAATGAAAACGATCACCACTGCCCGGTAACCGGAAACTAGCGAGTGGAAGCCTACCCATTCGACTATTTCTTCTCCCGTTGCACCTTAATCTCCGCTCTGCGGTTAGGGGTATGTTCCACCTCTTCACACGTTGCTTCATCCGTGCATCGGTTTAACAACAACGTTTCACCAAAGCCTTTAGATGTGATACGTTTGCGTGAAATACCTTGCGATACAAAATACTTCATCGTATTCCGGGCACGGTCATCGGAGAGTCGTTGGTTGTAAGGAATACTTCCGCGTGAGTCAGCATGCGCGCCAATGTTAAGCATGGCCATAGGGAATTTCTTTAGTGTGATCACCAGCGGCTTCATCAGCGCGATCGATGCTTCGGTAATGATACTCTTGTCGTAGTCGAAGTTGATGATGGCATTATCGATTGATTCTTGTACAAGCACAACATCGTTCAGGATATTTCCTTTAAACTGGCCCTCGGTATCAAGAGTTAATTCAGCGGTGATGTGATCAGGCTTACTGAATTCTACCTTGTATTTTCTATTCGGAAACAGCGGCAGTGTATACTCGCTAATATCACTAACTACCAGCGTATCTAATTTGTTTTTGGTGAGGTCAAACAATTTCACGGTAACACCGGTGAGTGGTTGTTGCGTCTCATTACTGTAAATCTTTCCTTTAGCAAAAAGATCGCGTTTCCAAAGAGCAAAATTCAGTGAGTCCATACCCATGGGCCTGCCCTGGGTGGAGAAATTCACATCCTTCAGCATATCATAACCGTCCGTTTTTACCACGAGCTTATAGTCCCTGTCGAAAGGAAGGCTAAGTCCATATATTCCGTCACTATTGGTGATGTCTGAATCCAATATCTCTCCGGTCTTCGTATCGATGGCATAGACGGTAGCATCTTCAATAGGGTCACCGGTTTTGCCATACGTGAGCAATCGTCCGTTGAGGAAGAAGTTGGTGGCGATGTAATAATAAATATCATCGAGGCCCATGCCTCCGGGCCGGTTGGAAGCAATATAGCCTACTCGGCCAATAGAATCGGCTACCAACGAGAAGTCATCAAACCGCGAATTAAGAGGACCACCAAAGTTGACACCCTTCTTAAACTTACCATCGTCTTTATAGCTTATTAAAATATCAAGTCCGCCAAGTGTGCCATGACCATTGGATGAAAAGTATAGAGTGGAGTCATTGGCAAGAAATGGAAACGACTCATCGCCTTTGGTATTGATGCCAGCACCCACATTCTCCGGGGCAGTCCATTTTCCATTCACTATGGTAGAGAAATAAATATCAGAGCCTCCAAATCCCTCCGGTGATGTGGAAGTGAAGTGGATGGTATTTCCATCTCCGGAAACGGTAGGATGGGCCAGCGAATAAGCTGAATTGTTATGATCAAAGGCAACAATGTTCGACATGGACCCTAACTTATCCACATCGGAAAAATAGATCTGCAGATGGGCCTTCTTATTTTCATCATACACCGGTTTGCCATTTTTAAGATTGGTGCGGGCATAGACAGCGCGCGTATCATTCTTATAAAACGCCATGGGGCCTTCATGGAAAAAAGATTTGATGTGTTCTCTATGAAGATGTTGCGGCTCCTCGTGATCACCCTGTGCTTTGCCTTTCACATAATACATGTTCAGGAGTGACTCATCAATATCAACGGCATCAAAAGCTTTATGCTTGAAAAACTGGTCTACATCACGCGAAGAAGCAAACGCCACGCCTTCATGAAAATAATGTGCGCCATAATCGCTGTGGGTAGAGTTAAAATTAACACCTGTTAGAATAAACCGGAGAGAATCATTTAAATAGGATTTCAGATTATTGAGGAAGGCCACTTTTTCCCTGGCCATGTTATCATTGGGATTGCTCTTGAGGTATTCCTGAAACCAATATTTGGAGTCTTCATATTTCGCGTTCATGGAGAGCGCCTCGGCATATTCAAATTTAGCTGCGGCATGAATAGCCGGATCTTTGATGATCGAGCTATACCAGTATTCGGCATTGACAGGATCGTGCAACTTAAAATAGCACATCGCAATCCGCTCACGGATATAGACATTGCTGGAATCACGATCCAGGGCATGCTGATAGAGGGTTAGCGCATTGCGATAAGCATAATGATTAAAGTAAATATCGGCCTTCTTCACGTTACCATGAAAGGCGGTAGAAATGTTCGTGCTCTGTGAAAACGAGAAAAAAGGCAGAAATAATAATGCCGTATAGATAGCGATGTACTTCTTCATTAGAAATAACGTGGTGATACAACACCTTTTTTATTGAACCAAAACCGATAATTCACCATCACTTCATGCGACCCTAATTCTACTGTGCGTATAGGACCGGCCGAGATGGTGTAGGAGTATCCAAATTGCAATTGGTCGTTGATCTTAAACTGCAAAAGCGTGACCACCTGTTTGGATGATTTATACGATAAACCAAACCACAACACCTCATCAAACAACATGTTCGCGTTGATATCAAACTCCACCGGCTTTCCGTCAACCATCTTAAACAAAAAGTTGGGCTTTAGTTTGAGAATGCGGTTGAGTGTAAAGACATGGCCCCCGGTAAGAATGATCGGCACATTTTGATATACCGTGGTGAAATCCTTTCCACGTTCAAACACATTGTTGAGCATCGAAGGCATGGATAATCCTACATAGCTGGTTTGCGTGCTGTAATAGACTCCTGCTCCAATGTTCGGTCTTGAATCACGAATGTCCTTACTGAAGGCATCATCAGGCGTGCCATTGTTAGCATTATTAAAAAGATCCAGTTTGGTATATTCAGCGCTGTACATGCTCATGCCGCCTTGCAAGCCAAATGATAATGTGGCCTTATCTTTCTTGATCGGAAGCCGGTAGGCGTAAGAAAAGTGGACACCGGTCTGACCGATCACACTCAACTCATCATGAACGACCAGAAGTCCTACCCCTACCCGACTGTTATTCAAAGGGGAGTGAGCAGAAAAAGTTTGCGTGTTGGGTGCGCCTGACAAGCCTACATTTTGAAACCTGCCAAGGGCCGTAATACTCAATGCATCATGACTGCCTGCATAAGCCGGATTAATCGCCAGGGTATTAAACATGTATTGCGAATAGGTTGCTGCTTGCTGCGCTGATGCTGCGGAGAAAAAGAACAGGGCAACAAAACCGGTTAAAAATATCCTCATGATTACTTATTCTTTTTTTAATACTACATATCCACTATACAACCCAGAGCCATCACCAAGATCAACAGAGTAGTAATAGGTTCCTTCCGGCAAATTTCCACTGATCATACTATGGTTGGTTTGCCCTCGCCAGCTATTGTCATCATTGTTATAACCACTGGTTTCAAAAATCAAGTTGTTATAACGATCGAATACACGCACCCGGTTATTCGGGAACGCCTCGATACCATCGATTCTCCAATAGTCATTGCGATTATCGCCATTCGGAGAAAGTCCGTTGTAAATCTTGAAAGGTGCAGGTCCTACCTCTATGACAACAAGCCCTTCATCGCACAGGGATGGAACACCTGTATCACACACTTGATAGCGAACCGAATCTGTGCCCATGAAACCTAAATCAGACTTATAGGTGAACGTGCCGTCAGGATTCATGGTGACAGTGCCATGATAAGGTCCGGAAATCGGGGTGATCGTTAATACCAGGCGATCATTTTCAATATCAAGGTCATTGGCCAAAATGTTCACTCCTTCGGTATTGGTAGCACTCATGGCATCGACTACATCATCCACAGCGATTGGGGCATCGTTGACCGGAGTGACGGTGATCTTCACAATAACTTCGGTGCATTTTGCAGGATTTCCAGTATCACACACGGTAAACTTCCAGAAAGCATCGCCATTGAAATCTTTGGCGGGCATGAATACATAACAGAAATCAAATTCTGTACTTGGCGTCATGGTGCCTCCACCCGAAACATTGACCGGTGATTGGTAGGTGATCGTGTTGCCATCCACATCACTCACTCCGATACAAATCTGCACTTCGGTATCTTCTGGAGTAATAATCGTAGGTATCGATGAAATAACCGGGGCATCATTGACAGGCGTTACGGTAATACTTACGGTAGACACATTTGAATCAACCGTGCCGTCATTGGCTTTGTAGGTAAAGCTATCCGGACCGTTGTAATTAAGGTCTGGTGTATAGGTGATCACAGATCCTACTACCGTGATGGTTCCATGCGTAGGATTGGTGATGATGGTATAGGTAAGATCATCGCCATCAGGATCCGAAACATCGAGTGTGAGTGCGGTGGACGTATCTTCTACTACACTAACAGTCTGGTCTTTCGTTACCGGTGCATCGTTCACCGGAGTTACATCGATATTGATGGTAAAGGTAGCACAGAAGGGAGGGTTTGCATCATCACAAAGAACAACGGTCCAGCTGCTTCTGCCTATGAAGTCCGAATCAGGAGTAAACAGGAAACAAAGCTCATTAGCACCGCCAACTCCCTGCACCAGCGTTCCACCTCCGGAGGCATTGGTAATGGTGCCCACACTGACAATTCCGCCCTCCGGATCTACCACATCAAAACATAAATTAAGTGGTGTGTCTTCCGGAGTGGTATAGACAACGGTAGCCACGCTTTCACCTCCCCTAATTACTTTTGGAGGGTCATTCACTGGATTAATGTTGATGGTGATGATACCGGTGCTGCAGACCGTTGGATTATTCTGATCACATACCGTTACTTCAACAACATCCTGACCAAAATAATCCGGTTTAGGCGTGTAGAGGAAGCAATACGGACCAGCTGTTGGATCAAGTACAAGTGACCCATTGCCATTAAGGGATACACCACCTGTAAACACGGAAGGATCATTTTCAACATCCGTTACGGTAAAGCAGATCGAAACGGTCTCATCTTCATTAATAGTAACCGTAGAATTCTGAACTACCGGAGGATCGTTGATCGGATTTACAGTAATCTGGATGGTGGCTGGGTTAGAAAGAGCGCCAGCATTATCCTTCACGGTATATTGAACAGGCGTTGTCGTTCCATTATAATTCAATGCAGGCGTAAAGGTGACATTGCCGGCATTGTCAACCGTGTAAGTACCTTCTCCTGGCACCGTAAAGGTCTTGTCTTCTGCCGGAGTGGATGGATTAAGATCAACCGTGGCTGGGTTAATCGTACCATCACTATCGGTATCATTCGTGTTGATCGTAAAAGTGACCGCTATATCTTCATCCGTCACAATAATAATGTCATTCACGGCTACTGGTGGATCGTTGACTGGCACCACATTAATGGAAACGGTGGCAATGTTTGAATCCGTGGTGCCATCATTCGCTTTGAAGGTGAAACTATCCTGGCCATTATAATTGGTGTTAGGTGTATACGTGACATTAGCACCGGTTCCTGTTAACACACCAAAAGATGGCTGTGTAACAATGATAAAGGTAATGAGATCTCCTTCCACGTCACTGCCCGTAAGAACAATGCCTTTGGCCGTATCTTCCTGGACGATCACACTTTGGTTATCGGCTACCGGTGCATCGTTAACAGGTGTAATCGTAATAGAAACCGTAGCCACATTAGAATCAACCGTGCCATCATTGGCTTTGAATGTGAAACTATCCGGACCGAAGTAATTCAAGTCGGGTGTGTAAATGGGGTTGGCACAATTCGTACAGCTTAATGTACCATGGGCCGGTAGCGTTACAATCGAATAGGTTAGCGCATCGCCATCGATGTCCGTAGCTGCCAATGGGATACCCACCTGCGTGTCCTCTGCCGTGGTAATCGTTGCATTACTGGCAACCGATGCATCATTCACCGGGGTAACGGTAATCGATACAGTTACAGCACTCGAAGTCAATGAACCATCATTGACCGTAAAGGTGAAACTATCAGAGCCATTATAGTTCGGATCAGGCGTATAGGTAAGGTTAGGAGCTGTTCCTGTTAATGTACCGTGAGCCGGTGGTGTAACAATGTTATACGTCAACGTGGTTGGACCATCAGGGTCACTTCCCGTAAGGGTGAAAGAAACAAAGCTATCCTCCGCTACTACGATAGACGCAGCATTGGCGATTGGAGCATCAGGGACTGGCGTAACGGTTATGGACACCGTAGCAATGTTGCTATCCAATGCACCATCATTCGCCTTGAAGGTAAAGCTATCCGTACCCGTATAATTTGCGTTCGGTGTATAAACCGGATTCGCACAATTGTTACAACTTAGCGTGCCATGAGCCGGTGGTGTTACGATGGAATAGGTAAGCGGATCAAGATCGGCATCAATCGCTTGCAAGGTAATGCTGGCGCTTTGGTCCTCCAGGATGATAATGGTTTGATCAAAAGCAACCGGAGCATCATTCACCAGATTTTGAAGTACGAAGGTTACCGTTGCAATAGCTGACTCAAGGCTGCCATCATTTACCGTGAAGGTTAAGTTATCGACACTATTGAAGTTAAGATTAGGCGTATAAGTTAAGTTTGGAGCCGTACCCGACAATACACCGTTTGCTGGCTGAGTTAAAATAACAAACCGAGCAGCTGCGGTGAGGTTACCCAACTCGGCATCGAAGCCTGTGATGGTGAAACTCTTCGGAGTATTCAAATCATACGGCACAATTAAATTAAAGGCTACCGGTGCATCGTTGATTGGATTAACCGTAATAGAAACAGTGGCCGTATTGGAATCAACCAATCCATCATTAGCCTTGAAAGTAAAGCTATCAGGGCCATTATAATTAGAGTTAGGGGTGTAGACCACATTCGCTCCTGTGCCACTTAAAGTTCCGTTAGTTGGGCCACTTACTATACTGAATGTGAGCGCATCTCCATCTTGATCGGATGCCGTTAGGGCAATAGCGACTGAGACGTCTTCATCGGTAACCACTGACTGATTGTTTGCAACCGGGGGTTCATTGACTTCCGTTACATTGATCGAAACTGTGGCAACATTAGAATCAACAGTACCATCATTCGCCTTGAAGCTAAAGCTATCAGGGCCAACATAATTCGCATCAGGCGTATAGGTTACACCGGCTCCAACCACAGCAGTCAGAGTTCCATGAGCAGGAGGTGTTACGATGGTGTAGGTAAGCGGATTCAAATCCACATCCGTGGCCACGAGTGTAATGGCAATCGGTGTGTCTTCCGGAGTAGTAACACTTTGATTATTGGCTATAGGCGTGTCATTAACTGGATTAACTGTAATGGAAACAGTAGCGATGTTTGAATCTGTAGTTCCATCATTTACTTTAAACGTAAAGCTGTCGGGACCAAAGTAATTTGAAGCAGGTGTATACGTAAGATTAGGCGCGGTTCCGCTAAGCACACCATGAAGCGGTCCACTGACTATCGTATACGTAACTTGAGTTCCATCAGGATCTGTGCCGATGATCGTAAAGGATACTTGAGTATCCTCATTGGTAATGACGTTTAGGTTGTTGGCAACTGGTGAGTCTGGAATATTAGTAACATTAATAATGATCGTACCCAGGTTGGAAGTAAGCGTGCCATCACTTGCTCTGAAGGTGAAACTATCCTGTCCAAAGAAATTCGCGTTGGGGGTATAGATGAGATTAGCGCCCGTGCCACTCAATATTCCAAATTGCGGTTGAGTAACCACCGTGTAGGTGAGCACCGCTCCTATATCGGGATCGGTAGCCGTAAGGGTAATGGGCAACGCGGTTTCTTCAGGCGTATTCAGACTTTGATTGATCGCCACAGGAGCATCATTGACTGGCGTAACTGTAATCGTCACCGTAGCAAGGTTGGAGTTGGCACTACCATCATTGACCTGATAGGTGAAGCTATCGTTACCCGTAAAGTTTGCATTTGGAGTATAAGTAATATTGGCTCCTGATCCTGACAATGTTCCATTCACTGGGCCGGTAACAACCGAGTACGTCAGTGAAGTTGTTTCGATATCAGAACCAACTAAGGTAATCCCTAACGCAGTATCTTCGAGTGTAGTCAGGTTTAGATTAGTGGCAACCGGTAAGTCGTTCACCGATAGTACAGAGATTGAAACCGTAGCACTATTAGAATCTGCCGTGCCATCATTCGCCTTAAAGGTAAAGCTATC
>JANOUH010000428.1:0-4193 GCA_031416795.1 Cytophagales bacterium
CACTATCGGCATTTATTATTTCCCAACCTTCTGCTATCTGGTATAGATAGCCGGCATTTTTCATCACCGCCCAAGCCTCTTCCACACTTACAGCTTTCATCCGCTTTAAAATATTATCCGGCACTTTCGGTCGCCCATCAGCAAACCGTTCACCTTTTCATTGGGGTATAACAAATAGTAATTCCTCTTTCGAAATCTGCTGTGCGTTAATCGAAAAGCAGAATGAAAGTACGACCAGGGCTGCAATAGGTGATCGTGTTGCTTTCATACAATTTTATTTACGTTGAATACGTGATCTCCATAAATCCTTTATTCTTTGGGTGGTCTTCTATGCCAATACGAAGCGAGAATAGATCCGGTGATATTCATGAGCGGTCCAAAAACGGCAGCAGCCAATCCAACGGTGGCAATCTTACCCATCTCTTTGGCGATGCCGGAAGCCAGGCCACCATTCTGCATGCCTACTTCAATGGCCACAGTTCGGCAATCTTTTTCATTCATTTTAAATAAACGTGCGAACCAATAACCAACCAGGTAACCTACGGTATTGTGGATCAGCACTAACCCAATTAATATGTATCCAATAACCAGCAGACTATCGCGTCCTGCAGCGGTGATGATGGTGATGATAAATCCTATCCCAAACATAGATACCAGGGGCATGGCTTTATCCAGCCATTGTGATTTGCCATGAAGGAGTTTGTTAAAAATCAATCCTGCTCCAATCGGAATCATGATCATCTTGAAGATATCCCACATCATTTTAAAAATATCAATCTCAATATAAGCGCCCGCCAATAACTTCATCAATAATGGCGTCATCACTGGAGCAATCAATGTAGTGGTAGCTGTTATCGTGATAGAGAGTGCGAGGTTTGCTTTAGCCAGATAGCTCATCACATTAGAGGCGAGACCACTTGGAGAGCAACCGATGAGAATGATGCCGGCAGCAATCTCAGATGGAAAACCACTGATGCTGGCCAATAGAAAACCAAGGGATGGCATGATGGTGAACTGAGCCAACACACCGATACCAACCGCTCCCGGAGTTTTAGCGACACCCACAAAATCTTTTGCACTCATGGATGTTCCCATGCCAAACATGATGATTTGTATTAAAGGCGTAATCAGGTTGGTTAATTTGAATCCACCCACTTCTTGAAAATTGGCCGGGTAATACAATGCCATAGTAACGGCTGCGAAAATTAAAATGGAGTAGGTAAACCCTTTAAGGTGTTCATATCCCCGAAAGGAAATTCCAAGAAGAAAAAGGAATGCCACGAGTGATGGACCAGCCTGGGGTAAACCTGAACTAAAAATAATGATCAATGAAATGATCAGGCAGACCAGCGCTGCACCTAATGCGATTTTATAGAGTAGGGTAGTTTTCAAAACGATAACGTTGATTAAAATGAAACGATCAGAGAAAAAAAGCCCAACTAATTCGATTTTAAATCTTATTGGTTGGGCTTAAATCTAATTATAACTAGTTAACTCCATGTTCTGTCATGTGAACGTTTGTTGTCCCACTCTTTGGTTGGAGCAAAGAAGGAAGTGTCGCGGGCATCCAAATGTTTCTTTACTTCTTCTTCCACCAGTTCAATTCCTAGTCCGGGAGATAGCGGTACGGGAGCGAACCCTTTTTCAATGATTTTCTTTCCATCGGTCATCTTCACGAGTCCTTCCCACCATTCCACATCTACGGAATGGTGTTCCAATGCCAGGAAGTTTTGAGTGGCCGCAGCACAATGCACATTGGCCATGAAGGAAACAGGCGTTCCGGCCTGATGCATGGCCATAGCGATACCTTTCTCTTCTGCGTAATCACCGATTCTCTTGGTTTCAAGAAGTCCACCAGATGAAGCCAGATCTGGATGGATAATGTCAACGGCATGAACATCGATCAGTGGCTTGCAGTATTCCAGGAGATAAATATCTTCTCCCGTTAAGGTTGGTGTCTCCAAGGCATCCGTGATGGTTTTGTGCTGTTCCGTCATTTGCCATGGCACCATATCTTCAAGCCATGCCAGACGATACTTATCCAGTGCTTTACCAAGCCGGATACAATTGTTTAGATCAAAGTGTCCATAGTGATCGGTTGACATCGGAATTTCGTAGCCAACCATGCTGCGAACATTGTCTACAATCTTAGCCAATTCGTCTAAGCCCTTTTCGGTGATTTGTATTCCGGTAAAGGGGTGTTTGGTATTGGAATAAGACATGTAGCCACCCTGCCACTGACTTGAACCCTGTTTCATGATTTCAGGATTTACTAATGTGCCCGGTATATTTTTTAATTCATTGATAGACACATCCATCTTCAGCCATGTATATCCCTGGGTTTCGGTGCGAAACTTGATTCGCTTAAGTTGTTCCTCGGGACTACTTGATTCAGGTGTATCAGCATATATTCTGATGCTGTCGCGATATCTTCCGCCCAGTAACTGCCATGCAGGAACATTGTAGGCTTTGCCACACAAATCCCATAGCGCCATTTCAACAGCACATACACCACCAGCTTGTCGTGCTTGTCCACCAAATTGCTTTATGATTTTAAATATCCTTTCTACGTTGCAAGGATTTTCTCCCAGGATGCGGCTCTTCAGCATGAGCGCATATTTAGGATCCGCAGCATCCCTTACTTCTCCTAATCCATAAATACCTTGATTCGTATCGATACGAATAATGGCTGTGCCTCCCATCACGGCAGTGAGGCAATAACGCATATCCGTTATTTTCAAATCGGATGGAGCGGAGGCCTTTTGAACTTTAGATGTAGTCTGTGCCATCGAATCTTCAAAGGACAAACCAAACAAACTTGTCAGTGCAATTCCTCCGAACGCTGTCTTTTTAAGAAAGCTGCGTCTGTTGTCCGGAGTAGTCGGGCTATCTATTTCTGACTGGCGTGCTGTCGCAGCTTCCTGCTCACGCTGTTTATTTTTCTTAATGATTTCCTGAAGTACGTTTTTCATGTTGCTACTAGTTAGTTAAGGTATTTGGTTTAGGTATAAAAATATTTTAATACTAATAAATTGCGCTCGTTTAATATTGGTCCGGTTCCCTTTGCGTCATCGGAAACTTGGATAGGTTAATTTATCACAAAATATTTTTCGTTTACTATAATATTTATTTACGGTCTAATTCTTCAAAGAAGGGTATTCCGTATGATATTGATTCGTAATGCGTCTTTGTTTGTTTACTTAAGGTCTTATCACCGTTCCGTCTTTTTTTCGCACAATCCAGTTTGATTTCGTGCCAATTGGATATTTAGCTGCTTCCTTCTCGTTGATATCCACACCAATACCCGGTACTTCATTAACAGACATATACCCATTTTTCATCGTTGGACAACCGCTGAATACCGCCAGCATTTGATCAGAAAAACTTACAGCCTCCTGAATGCCGAAGTTCCAGACCGCAAGGTCAATATGCGCGTGTGCAGAATGACCGACAGGTGATACATCACCTGGTCCATGCCATGCTGTTCTAATATTAAACCATTCTGCCAGGCGGGCTATTTTCATGGCAGGAGTTATGCCTCCGATCTGCGATACGTGAACACGTATGAAATCAAACCATTGATTAACCATGGGCATCTTAAACTCATTGATGTTGTTAAATAGTTCTCCCATTGCAATGGGTACTGAAGTACTTTCACGGAGTTGTTTAAACCATTCCATGTTTTCAGGTGAGAAAGGATCTTCAATAAAAAACGGATTATATTCTTCCAGTTTCTTAATCATATTAATCGCATTCATTGGCTGCACACGCTCATGAATGTCATGCAGCAATTCAACATCTTCACCACAACGCTTACGTACCACCTCAAATATTTTAGGGACAGATTTCAGATAAGCATTTTCGTTCATGTAATTATCCGACTCAGCACCAAAGCCAGCTTCTTTAAAGTCGGCCTTATCGTTCAGAGCTCCAACATTACCATATCCTCCTTGCTGAATCCTGACATATTTGAAACCACGATCCATAATTTTCTGTACATCGTCAGCTACTTCTTCGGGTGTTTTGCCGTTGGCGTGCGTATAGCAAGGAATAGCAAATCTCGATTTTCCACCAAGTAACTGGTAAACAGGCATTCCTGCCCGCTTGCCTTTTATATCCCAAAGTGCTTCGTCAAGTCCACTGAGTGCATTATTCAACACGGGTCCGTTACGCCAATAGGAACTCACATACAC
>JANOUH010000429.1:0-4133 GCA_031416795.1 Cytophagales bacterium
AAAGGTTTCCACCTTCAACTCTCCGCCATGCGCTTTCACAATATCATAACTCAAACTCAATCCCAACCCCGTTCCCTGGCCTGTTGGTTTGGTAGTGAAGAATGGTTGGAAGATTTTATCGAGTATTTTTTGTGGGATGCCGTTGCCATTGTCTTTTACAGAAATCAATACTTTGTTACCCTCTTTCTTTGTACCTACTTCAACCGTTGGTTCATATCCGGCAATGTTTTGTTTGCCCTTTTCATTCACCGCATAAAATGCATTGTTGATCAAATTCAAAATAACTCTGCCGATATCTTGAGGAATAACATTAATGTTGCCAATGGATGAATCAAAATCTGTATTCAATTCTGCATTGAATGATTTGTCTTTTGCTCTTAAGCCATGATAAGCTAATCGCAAATACTCATCGGCCAGCGCATTAATATTGGTGGGTTCTTTTTTACCATTGCTGCTTTGGCTGTGTTGCAGCATTCCCTTTACAATATCTCCGGCACGTTTGCCGTGGTGGTTTATTTTTTCTGAGTTGGATTTAATATCATTGGCAATCTCCTCTGCCAACTGCTTACTGCCTACTGCCAACTCTTTCTTCAGTTCATCAATTAATTCTGTATTTACTTCGCTAAAGTTGTTGACGAAATTTAACGGGTTTTGTATTTCATGAGCGATGCCTGCTGTGAGTTCACCCAATGAAGCCATCTTTTCTGATTGGATGAGTTGAGCTTGGGTCGATTTTAAATTGGAAAGTGTTTGCTCCAAGACTTTATTTGCCTTAAGCCTCTGACGACTGTTACGGTAAATAATAAACGCTATAACCGATAGAACTGCCAATCCTGCCAGCAGCCCATAGGTTCTGATTCTATTGTCGTTCTCTATCTTCTCTTTTTCTAATTCTTGTACTTTTAACTGTTCATCAAACCCAATGTTTTGAAATTGATTTAGCTTTTCAACACTACTAATACTGTCTTTGGCAGTCATCGCATAACTTTGGTAAAAGAAAGCACTATCAATATTATTGTGCAATTTAAAAATCGATGAGAGTGACATATATGCCTTCGCAAGCAAGTCTGGAGCTTGAGAAATTTCTAATCCCTTTTTTGCATACCAGAGACTCGAGTCAATAGTCTTCATATAACTAAGTGTATTACCCATTTCAATATAGGCCAATGCAAGGGCATAACGATTATTTTGCTGCTCACTTTCCTGGATGGCCCTGGTAAAATATTGTTTTGCCAGTGAAAAGTTTCTCTTCCTAAGATGGATATTTCCAAAATATGAGTAAACAAGTCCGTTGAACTTATAAAAACCAGAGGAATCGGAATACGCCATGGATTTTTTCATGAAGTGTAAGGCAGAGTCCGGCTGATTAATTCTTATGAATATCGCACCAATATTCATATTAATGTTGGCCAGATTTGCGGGATCACCGACCTGTTCGGCTATTTTCAGTGCTTTGAAAGATTTCGACAATTCTTCCTTTACGTTGCCAGTGTAGCCATATAAACGTCCGATATCAAGATGACTAGCTGCAAGTACCACAAGCCTGGCCAATGCCGGGTCTTCGGCTTTTGAAAATCTTGAAACCTGCCAGATGTTTTTTTCTGATGCTTTATCCTCGGTAATTCTTATGGCGGTTAAAAAAACTCTTAGCGACTGAGCATAGTTTTTTTTGTACGATAATATATAACCGCTATTATCAAGTGCGTCAGCTTCCCACAGCTTTAGTTTGAGTTTTGCTGCCAACGAGGCTTGCTGTTGGAGGAAGTAATAAGAGCTATCAAGGTCTATTTCCTGATAATACCAGCCGATACTCCTGGCAAGTCCCATTCTCAAGGTGTCATTGATCGGTTGATTCCAAATTAATTGTAAGCTGTCGGCTTGCTTTTTTGTCCAAATCTCCCAATAAGGGTTTTGCTGTGCTTTTGTAAAGTGAGATAAACACAATACAAGTGTAATGGCTGAAAGTAATTTCAAATACTTCATATAAATGCCGGAAGTTGAATTGTGAAATCAGAACCTTCTCCAAAATTTGTGGCTACTTTCAATTCCCCACCATGAGCCTTTACAATATCATAACTCAAGCTCAATCCTAATCCTGTTCCCTGCCCAGTTGGTTTGGTGGTAAAAAATGGCTGAAAAATTTTATCCAGTATTTTTTGTGGAATGCCGTTGCCGTTGTCCTTCACGGAGATCAATACTTTGTTGCCATCTATCTTTGTGCTAACTGAAACGGTTGGCTCATAGCCAGTAATTCCCTGCTTTGACTTTTCATTCACAACGTAGAAAGCATTGGTTATAAGGTTCAATATCACTCTTCCAATATCCTGAGGAATAACATTGACATTGCCAATGCCTTCGTCAAAATCTGTTCTCATCGTTGCATTGAACGATTTGTCTTTTGCTCTTAAACCATGATAGGCCAATCGCAAATATTCATCTGCCAGGGCATTAATGTCAGTGGGTTCTTTTACTCCACTGCTGCTGCGACTATGTTGCAGCATACCCTTTACAATATCACCGGCTCGTTTGCCGTGATGATTTATTTTTTGTTCATTCTCTTTAATGTCTTTTGCAAGGGCTTTTACCTCTTCGATATTTCCTTTGTTCACTTCTTGTTCCAACTCATCAATTAGCTCCGTATTCACTTCCGAAAAATTATTAACGAAGTTCAACGGGTTTTGAATTTCGTGGGCAATGCCTGCCGTGAGTTCACCCAGGCTGGCCATCTTTTCGGATTGAATGAGTTGGGCTTGTGTCGATTTCAATTCTGTTAGGGTGCTTTGGATTTTATCCTTTTGATATTGTAGTGATTTATGTGCTTTCTTTCGTTGAAGGTTGTTTCTGAAAAGAAGGAATGCTATTAAAAACATAACTACCAAACCGGCAATAAATCCATATTGCCTAAGGCGATTCTCTTCGTCAGTTAGTTCTTTCTGTATTAGTTGTTGCCGATGTTGTTCTTCAGCTAATGTTTTTTGCAGGCTCTGAACTTTTTTTATACCGTACAGGATTTCATTTACACTGTCATAGACAATGCGATAACGAAGGGCTTCCTTGAAATTCAATTGTTCGTAGACTTCTGCCAGTAATTTACTGTTCTTGTATATGCCCAATCCATATCCAATGGATTTAGCGGCACCGAGCCCTAGTCTTGCATAGTAAATGGAGGAATCAGGATTTTGTGTTTTTCTAAAAATACCTGAAAGGGTAAAACAAGCTTCAGATTTGGTTAGATACTCACCGTTACTGGTTGATCCATAAATACTTTTCTGAATAAGATTAACTGAGGACTCGTAGTCACCTTGCCTAAACAAACAATCGCCCAGGTTGTATAGAGCAACATTATACCAGAACTTATCGCCTAAATTTGTCTTATAAAATTGTGACAAATACTGGTAGGCTGAATCCAGCTTGTTATCTTCCATGTAAGATTGGCCGATAGTTAAAATGTTAAACTTCATCCATCCGCCTACACCTCGCTGACCAATTATCTTCTTAAACAAGTTCTGGGACATGTTAGCAAAATTGACTGCATTTGAATAGTCAGCGATGAACCAGTACCCGTTCGCAATGTTGGCATAACAGACAGCGGCTTCGAAGGCAAAATTCCCTTCTTCCGCTATTTGGAGACCCCGATAGAGGTATTCAAATGATTTTGGGAAGTCTCCTTCTACCTGAAGATTAAATGCCAATGCAATCAATGCGTTAGCTTCTCCTCTAAGAAACAATATCCGGTGCGCCAAGTCAAGCGCCTTATTTCCATAATGGTCAGAACTGTCAGAATTGAAACCGTTATAAGCGTTGGCAATATCGGCCATAATGAGGGTGCGGCTTGTATCGTTTTTCGCAATGGTCAACTCATGTTTCAAACTATCTCTTAGCCGGTCGTTACCACCTAACTGTGAAAAAACAGGGCTGTTAAGAAATAAGGAAAGCGTGACTAGGACTAAGAATCTTATCATTGCGGCTTTTTAATTTGGTAATTGAATAATGAACTCACTGCCAGCACTTTCTTTTGTTTCTACCCTCAACTCACCTCCATGCGCTTTTACAATATCATAACTCAAACTCAATCCTAATCCTGTTCCCTGCCCCGTTGGCTTGGTGGTGAAGAAAGGTTGAAAGATTTTATC
>JANOUH010000430.1:0-1957 GCA_031416795.1 Cytophagales bacterium
AGCCGGGCATGAGTTTGAAAGAAGTACTGGAAGGCATACACATGGGCCAGCGCGATGAAGACATGCTGACCACGCTCGCCAACCGACTCATGCGACTGGATAAACAAATCAACGAAAAGGAGAAGAACGCTTTCGCGGAAAAGGCGAATGGAAAAACGATTACGCAGGTGGTGAAAGAGCTTTTGCATGCGTATGATCCTGATACGATGGAAAGCTTAAAGCTGAAAGTGGAAAGCGAAAAGAGGGGTGCTGCTCCGGATGAGATCAATGCAGCCGTGGAGAAGCAACACACGAAGTTGATTGATGAAGCGGTGAACGTCTTTAATGACTTTGAATTGAGAAACTATGTGATCGATGTACGAAAGAAATACGACCAGACTATTGACCACATTAACCCGGATGAAATTGTAAAGATAGGGTGGGTGAAAGACAACAAGACTGCTGCGGAAAGCCTGGTGAATGATTTTAAGGCGTGGATCGAAGAACACAAAACGGAGATCACGGCCTTGCAGATATTTTATGGCCAGCCTTACCAGAGGCGCGGGCTTACCTACACCATGATTAAAGACCTGGTGGAAGCCATTAAAACCAGCAAGCCGAAACTGGCACCCCTCAACATCTGGCGTGCGTATGAACAACTGGAAAAAGTAAACGGCCAGCCGAAAAATGAATTGATGGCGCTGGTCTCCCTCATCCGCAAACTCAGCGGCATAGATAAAGAACTAACTGCCTACGATAAAACCGTGGACAAAAACTTTCAGGATTGGGTGTTTAAAAAACAGGCGGGTACGCTTAAGTTTACGGAAGAACAAATGCAGTGGCTTAGAATGATTAAAGAGTACGTATCTACCAGTTTTCACATTGATAAAGATGATTTTGACCTTAATCCATTTAACGCACAAGGCGGGCTGAGTAAAATGTGGCAATTGTTTGGCGATCGTACGGACGAGATTCTTGGCGAACTAAATGAAGTTTTAGCGGCATGATAACTCAAAGGGAAATAGAAGAGATCATTCAAGGTGGAGAAGGTTATACCATAGAGCTTAAGCGCAGTGTGAATTCCGACCTCGCCAAGGAAATGGTAGCATTTGCCAATTCATCCGGAGGCAGAATTTTGATAGGCATTGATGATAGTGGTAAGATTGCCGGAACCAAAATCACGAACGCACTTCGATCGCACGTGCAGGGAATTGCCCATGACTGCGACCCCGCTATCAACATTGAGCTTGAAGTGGCCGGCACGGTTTTGATTATTCATGTACCCGAAGGAAGGAATAAGCCTTATCGATGCACGAATGGATTATATGTTAGAAATGGGGCTAATTCTGAAAAACTCAGCACTTCGGCCATTCGTGATTTCTTTAATGAGCAGGGAAGAATTCATTTTGATGAAATGCCATTTCCAAAAGTTGACTATCCGGCTGGTTTGGATAAGAACGCTGTTAAACAATTCATAGCCTTACTCGACCTGGCTAAACCCATTTTGCCCGATCACCTGCTTACTAATATCGGTGTATTGAATAAGAAACAATCAGTACCTGTTCTTAACGGTGCCGGTGTACTTTACTTTGCCCAGCAACCCACCAGGTATATCCCACAAAGTGCTGTCACTTGCGTGGCTTATAAAGACAATACCAAAGTAGACATCATTGATAAGAAAACATTTGAGTTTAACCTGATTGATAATATTGATGAATCGCTTGCCTTTTTAAAAAGACATCTCAATCTGGCCTTCGAAATAAAAAGTAAACGAAGGGTAGAGAAACTTGAAATTCCGGAAGTAGCCCTGCGCGAGGCGGTTGTGAATGCCGTTGCTCACCGCGACTATTCTGAAAAGGGAGCAACAGTGATGATTGAAATATTTAACGACCGCCTGGAAATTTCCAATCCCGGGGGCTTGCCGAAGGGATTAGATAAAAAAGATTTTGGCAAACGCACGCTGGCGCGTAACCCATTG
>JANOUH010000431.1:0-5454 GCA_031416795.1 Cytophagales bacterium
TGTCAACTGTCAATTGCCCATTGCCTATTTATTCACCCCCTGCCTACTTTTATATGCGTGCACCAATCCCTTGCCTACTGTCAATTGCCCATTGCCTATTAATCAACCTGCCTACTTTTTCAACTCCTTGTCAACTGTCAATTGCCCATTGCCTATTAATCAACCTGCCTACTTTTTCAACTTCTTGTCAACTGTCAATTGCCCTTTGCCTATTTATTCACCCTGCCTACTTTTTCAACTTCTTGTCAACTGTCAATTGCCCTTTGCCTATTTATTCAATCTTGCCTATTTATTCACCCTGCCTACTTTTCAACTCCTTGTCAACTGTCAATTGCCCATTGCCTATTTATTCACCCTGCTACTATTGCAACTCCTTGTCAACTGCACCATTAATAGGTCACCGATAGATTTAAGTGGCCACCGAGTCCTTTTTGAATAATTCGCATCAATGTAGATAATCTAATGTCGCTTGCATTGTTCTCAATTCTTGAAATATATGACTTAGTCGTCCCACATTTTGACGCTAATTGTTCTTGAGTCAAATTTTGTTGTTCTCTCATCTCTTGAATGAGTACACCAAGTTTGAATGCTTCAAACTCTTGTTCATAGGAATCTCTTTTTGAAGTCCCTTTTTTTCCGTATTGCTGGTCAAGGTGGTCAGCAAACGATGTCAGATTTTTATTTACTTTTTTTTTCATCGAAATATTGTTTTTTCAATTTCTCAGCAAGTTCTATTTCTTTCTTTGGTGTCTTCTGTGATTTCTTTTGAAATCCATTAACTACGACAATCAATTGTCCTTGGTCGAAGAAACTAAACGCTCTGAATATGTCACTACCAACTTCTACTCTGATTTCATAAATCCCGTCAGAGTTTACTATATGTTGAAAAAACTTTACGGGTATCCGCTCAAGAGTAGCTATTAAACCTAATGTCCAGTTGAACTTAGTTTTCACCTCTGGTCTTAACGATTCAAAGAAGTCCAGATAGTACCTCTTATAGTAGAATACATGGCGGGCAAAGTTTTTCTCCACGCAGCAAAGTTAGCTAATTAGGAAACTATCTACAAAATCCAAAAAGTTCAATTTTGTCCCACTCTTCCGACCTTGCCGCCTGCCTATTTATCGACCGTATCCGCCAGCTGGCGGAGAAGGTTGACTGCCTACTAAAAAGGAGAGCTTAACTCTCCTTTCTACAAATTATCGTGGGCTTTTTAAAGTGGCCTGATCCAGATATTTCTGAACTGTGTTTTGTTCTTGTGATCTTGAAGTGATATTACATCATCACCGTGAGCTGATTTATACATGTGTAATCCAATGTACTCGGTTGGTCCATTTATGGTAGCGTTATTTTGAACTAATACTCCATTGTGCAATACGGTCATTCGCGCAGGAGCATCCAGTCTGCCATCTGCCTTGAAGCGGGGAGCGGTATAGATCACGTCATATGTATTCCATTCTAATGGAGGACGCATCGCATTGACTAACGGGGCATGGTCTTTATAAATACTTCCTGCCTGACCATTGCGATAGGTGCGGTTATTATAGGAATCTAAAATCTGAAGTTCATAAAGGTTTTGGAAAAACAAACCGCTATTTCCGCGTCCCTGTCCTGCACCTTCTACCACATCGGGCGCACTAAACTCAATATGTAATTGACAATCGCCAAATTTCATTTTAGTCTGAATCCATCCGGATCCAGGCACCACTTCGAGGTATTCATTATTCACAATTTTCCAGGGTGCTGGTTTTGTTTTATCCTTCTGACTTACCCACTGATCAAGATTTTTTCCATCAAATAAGATGATCGCATCAGAAGGAGCATCTCCCAGATTTTTAGCAGGTGTAATCACCTTTACTTCAGGTTCCCATATTTCGGTCATTTCTGGTTCCATAAGCATCGGTGAAACTTCGGGTGGTGTACTTGCATTACCCTTTTGAGCGTGTGAATGATTGACGGCAAGTATTCCGATTGTCATCATGCAGAACCAAATAGCTTTTACTTTCATAGTTGTCTTGGATTTGATAGTTAATGTTCAAACTTATTGTAAAAATTCTAATTTTTTGTTGTGCTTATTAAGTTCGGCTTCTATTGAGGGACAGCGGTGATTATGTGAATTAGTTTAATTTATGGCTAGCGAATACCATACCAGTATGAACATCATCAAAATTGATATTGGATGAGGTGTGTCATAAAGCCATCGGCTATATGGAAATTACCGCATGCTTCGTTCACAGGTTGGTGATTCTGGAATTCAGGTCACAAGGCTAATCACGTAACGTATTAATCTCTTTCTGTATTTTCTTTGCTTTCGCTTTTGCTTCGCGCAAGGGAAGTCCTGTTGCCATGCCTGGCCGCAGATGTCCGGTGCTCGTGAGCCAGGCGTCTTTCATCATCAGCTGACGCTGAGAAATAAGTTGTAAAATTGGATCACCATTTTTAGCGTTGATCAACAAATCTGAAATGCTTTCCGCTGCAGCGATATTTTTTACGCCCAGGTAAAGCAAGATCTCCTTCGACATGATCCAATGCCCCGCTTTGCCGGGATGTACTCCATCGGCTGCCAATGCAAAGGATGAATCTTTTTGAATATGATTTTCAAGGTATGTTTTCATTGCACCGTGAATATCGACTGCATTCCACTGCGAAACACTTCGTTGTGTCAACAACCAATCGGAATATACATCGAGCACGTGGGCATATTCTGGATGCCCTCCCTTACGTTCATCAAAAACAGGCGGTGTCAGGTGAAAGATTTTTTTTACTCTTGCTTTCACCAGCTCATCGTGAAGCCAAGAGATGCCTTCCTTAAATTTCCTGAATCGCCCTTCATCCAGCGGCATATAAATACCATCGTTCATTCCATAGCACGCAAATACCCAGTCTGGCTTTGTTTGTTTCAGAACACGAGCGAGCCGTTCATGCAAGTCGGGCCTCGGAAATTTTCCATCGGCATGACCGGGTTCTGACAAACCTGAAACGGTTTCGCTGGGAAGTCCAACATTGATAAACTCCACGCGTAGTGCCGGATATTGAGCAGCGAAATAGGCTTCGATATTGGTCACATATTCTCCAGCGTAGGTGATACTGTTCCCAATAAACAAGATGCGCTTTACTTTCGAAGGAAACGGATTCTCACTGTGTTGTTGCGCCATCGTAAAATAATGACCAATCAAAAGCAGGATGCTGAGAATAAATTTTAAGTAATTCAATTTGTTATCATGAAGTAAAAGTTCATTTCTTCCTTTTTTTATTAAGCCATTTTTGTGCTTTCCAGGTGAGGAGAGAGGAACCTGCTCCAATGAGCGCACCCGCCAGCACATCACTGGGATAATGAACGCCCAGATACATTCTTGAATAACCTACGGCTGCCGCATAGGAATAGGCAGGAACAATCACATACCACTTGGGAAATGCCAGTGTCAATGAGGTGGCAGTAGCAAAAGCAAAGTTGGTATGACCCGAGGGAAAGGAATAACTGCCTACTTCGGTTTTTTGGTAAATGATATCCGGATAAGTGGTAAATGGTCTTTCCCGCTGAACGGTAACTTTCAGCGTACTTGAAATAACTCCAGCCACTAAAAGAGAAACTCCGGTTTTGTACGATTTAAGTTTTAACTCCTTGTTGTGTGTTACATGCCCCACCACAAACATAGAAACGGGAGTTGCCAAGCCAACAGAAGTAACACTGTTTGAAACAAATTTCCATGCCTTGTCGGCAGATGCATTGGGGGGTGAATTGATCTTATCCAGCCATGTTAAGTCGGTACTTTGAGCATGTGAAATAGAAATGCTGAATAAAAGCAGCAGAAGATTATACCATACTTTATTTTTCAATAGTAATCAACTTTACTTGATCAGCAACCTGCTGATACGATTTAAAGATAGCTATAAAGTTTGAGTTGTTGAGGACCACTTGAATTATACCTGAACCCCATAACGATCCCGATGATTACTACTTATCTCTTAGTAAACCCAAGGTCGTCCAGCTGTTCTTTTGATAAATGAAATTGTTGAACGATTTCTGATTGCCTGCCAGCTCCGATGATCTTATTGCCGGTTTTATAAAAGGGTCCATAAAAAATAGCCGAACCAACATCGGTATCCGCCAGTACCTTTCCGAAGTTCTTGTTAGTAAACCCGAAGCCATTAAGAGTTAGTGTATACGTGACAATATCATGTAAAAAAGTTAAATTAAAATATACTACCAGGTAGTAGGGTTGGTCAGGATTTTTCTCGAAAATATTTATGGATTCAAAAGCATTTAACTCTTCGCTTGAGGTAAATGTATCCCCTACATCTGTAATTACACCATTTTCGAAGAGCACATTAGTTTGAGCATATAGATTGAGATTCACCAAGCCTACTTGATCAGCAGGATTTTTCCTGTGCCACGTCAAATCAGATTGAAACTTATCGGATGTAATCAAATCATTATTTTTTATTATGAGTTTGAAGTTTTGCTCCGCGATATTATTGGTGAGTTTGATATTTCCATTTTGTGGTGCAAGCATTGTCAATTCAATCACATCATCCAGATCAATCTGCTTATCATTGACAATAGAGAGCTGGAAATAACTGGTTTTATTAAATGGTTTAATTAATAACTCAGGTGTGATTTGAAAATCAATGTCTCGATACGTGGCGGTATCCTTGATGTTTATATTGGTCTTAACAATAACATTTTCGTTTCTGATATAATCTAACGAAACAGCAACTTTTACACTTGTAACATCTTCATTGAATGTGGCATCGGTGATGTCAAATTTAATTGTTGCCGTCTTTTCATAATCCTCTTGCTCTTTGCAGGAATCACTGAATAGAAATAAAATTGGAATTAGTACTTTTAAACTGGACCAATTCTTCATAAAGAGTTTTGTTATTTATTGATACGAAAATATGATTAAATACTTTCAGTTTAAAATACTTTTTTCTTTGCTTATCCGAAAGAGTCAAGCGTTTTTGTAGTGCTATTGTGATTCACCGATCACTACCCAATGATAACTATTCGGCTCAACGCTGATCGTCAGGCTTGCTTCATAATTTCTATTGAGCGTATAACTCTTTGCTATTCCCTCTTTTTCTGTGATGCTAACTTTGCTACTTAAGCCGGTGTAATACAATGGCAGCTTGACTGTGCGCGTTATTTTTTCATTCGTTGGATTATAAAACAAAGCGAATCCTTTTTGCTTTAGTGATGGATTCACGTGCATGATCCCATCCCAGTCACGCCCATCGGCCCTGCGAAGGTGAATGATATCCGAATTCAGAATGTCTCTGTACTTTTTATACCATGAAATGGTTTTGATGACTACCTGTTTAGTTTCCTCGGAGTCATACAATCTCGGACCTCGATAGCAGGCTTGCACTCCGGCACCATAATATTGTATCATCAATTGTTCATAGTCGATGAGGTGATCTTTTAAAGGTTCAAGCACGGCTTCTGGACCTCCACC
>JANOUH010000432.1:0-5092 GCA_031416795.1 Cytophagales bacterium
TCTAACAAATCAGCTTCTGTGGTCCAACCCTGGCGTGAAGAATCTCCGCGATATGCTGAGTTAACAAGGTTATCTAATTCAGGTGCGTCTTCTACACTTGCTTTGGTGATCATACTCAAATGTATGTAAAGGAATTATTTAGCTCAAAATAGTTAATAGAACTTGTGCAAAAATAATTTTTGCCAACGTAGCGATGGGAAAAACAGAAGAATAACCGATGTTCGGTTGTTCACTTTTAGCCTGCTCATTTACGAAAGCTAACACAGCTGGTTGTGTTTGAACACCGGAAAGCATACCCGCCAATCTTGGGAAAGGAATCTTTAAAAAATGATACCCTATGAAAAGAAAGAAAAAAGCAATGGTGATCGTAATGATGGCACCGATCATAAAAAATGTGAATCCATCATCACTGTTTGTGATTGTTTCGCGAAAAGCAAAACCTGAGCGTGTGCCAATGCCAGCTAAGAATAAAACAAGTCCTAATTGTCTAATGGTGTGGTTAGCGCTATACGGCATTACAAATACCAATTTGCCAACACGATTGATGGAACCAAGTAATAGAGCAACGATCAATGGGCCGCCTGCAACACCTAACTTTAATGTGAAACCACCGGGAAGAGGAATCGGAATCATCCCCAACAAAAAGCCGGCAGCCATACCAAGACTTAGTGTAAGGATATCAATTTCACTTTGCGCAGCATAACTATCGCCAAAAAATTTGCTGGCCGATGCCAATTCATTTCTGCCGGTAAGAATGCGCACACGATCACCAAACTGCAACGTTGTATTGGCATTCGGTAAAATATCACGATCACCCCTTCGTATGCGGGTGACGATGATACCCATCGTATGGGGTAGATTAAGATCTTTTAAAGATTGGCCTATGATATCGTGATTGGATACAAATACCCTGCGCATGTCAAGTTGCTGATGATCCACTTCCAGGTGGATTTCACTTCGTTTACCTAATAGCGTAATTGCTTTTTCTATTTCAGCTGGTTTGCCCACGATCGTCATCAGATCCCCCAATGCTGGCGTTGCGGTTTCCAATGCCAATGACGATATGCCTTCATGTTTAATGCGACCAAATACGATGTTGAGTTTGTTTTTTACTTTTATCTCCCGAATGGATTGCCCGACAATTTTTTCATTCGTGATCACTACAGTAGCATTCGTGAGTTTGTCAGCTTCGGCAACTTCAGCATTTGTTTTGAGAGAAGTTTTAAAAATCTTTTGAAATAATACGATCGCTAGAATCATTCCAATCACCCCCATGGGGTAACACACCGAGTAGGCAACGACAGGCTCGGCCAGTGCGGATTCAATCAGTGCAACAGGAGTTATACCTTTTATAAATTCCAATGAGGCTGCTAGTGCAGGTGTATTGGTAAGACTTCCTGCAAAAATTCCTGCGAGGTGTGAATAGTTCAGCGAAGTGAAAGAGCCGATGGATAGCACCATGATAAAAGCAAGTACGATAGTGCCAAGAGCCAGACCGTTTTCGTGCCATCCTTTCTTTTTGAGGTTGCCAAAAAATTGTTCCCCGCTGGAGATGCCAATGCAATAAATGAAAAGCACTAAGCCAATTTCGTAAATAATAGCTGGCAACTTAATATCGGGCGACAAAGCACCGAAGGCCAAACCAGTAAAAAGGACGGACGCAATGCCGAGATTTACTCCGGCAATTTTTATTTTGCCAAGCGGTGCACCCACTGCCAGCACGACAAAGAGTAACAGGAGAGAAGATTCGCTAAGCAGTTTGATCATATGGGTGTCGATGCCTATACCTCAAAGGTGCAGGATGATCATCAGTTTTGTTTTTTAGTATTCACCTTATCCAAATCTGGCAAAATGAAATCGTCAAAGGCCGATGGTAACTTCATCATGTCTTCGATTTCTTTCACGGTGCGTGGCGCAATCTTAGAGAGATGCTCATAACCATCTTTAGTAATTAAATAATCGTCTTCAATGCGCACGGCAATACCCCACCATTTTTTATCGCAAGCTGAATTATCGGGAATGTAAATTCCAGGCTCTATGGTAACGGTATTATTTTCTTCCATGATCGGGCCACCGCGATCGTGAACATCCAATCCGATATGATGACTTACACCATGAGGAAAATAAAGATGCTTTTCATTTTTCTTGATGATTCCCAATTGTAGTAACCCTCGATCGATCACCGCATGACATGTATCGGTTAATGCTGAGCGAGGTGTGCCCGGTTTGGTAATCTTCATCGCTTCTTCCTGGGCTTTCAACACGAGTTCATAGATCAACTTTTGTTCAGGTGAAAACTTTCCATTTACAGGAATAGTACGCGTGATATCTGCTGTGTAGCCATGAAACTCAGCACCCAGATCCATTAGAATTAATTCTTTGGAAGATACACTCGGCTTATAGTTATCGATGTAATGTAAAATGCAACCATTATGCCCGGCTCCAACAATAGAAGGATAGCCAAGATCTTCGGCTTGATATTTTTTATAGACAAACTCATGAATGCCTTGTATTTCACGCTCTGACATACCGGGCTTAATCGCCTTCATCACTTCCACCTGACCCATGCAGGAAATGGAAACGGCTTTCCGTATCAATTCGATCTCGTCTTTAGTTTTGATGCCTCGCAGTTTGGCCATGTGGTCGGCCAGGCCTTGCATGTCCAGGTTATTTTTGGATGGCTCTACGGCAAGGGATGTCACATTTTTTTCAGGATACTGAACTTTTGATTTGAACTGAATAATCATGTCATACAAATCAGAGGAGTCTCGCGGATCATCGCGCACGTCATTTTTGAAATCAAAGAATAGAACCTTATCAAATTTTGAAAAATCCACATTATAACGTTTGAATTCGTTGTTGTTAAAAGCTTGCTCAATGCCCAATAAATCTTTGGTCCCCTGTTCACCCAATCTGCGGCCCGTCCACATTTCGCGCATGGCGTTGCGAGGCTGCACAAATAAAATTTCATTGTAGGCAGTTCCATTGGCTGCGGTTTGTTTATCCTTAAAGACAAGCAATGCTGCTTCCGGTTCTTTGTAGCCAGTGAGGTAATAGAAGTCAGGATCCTGATGATAAACATATTCTACATCATTGGCCCGATTGCGTACCGGGTTTGCAAAGAACACGGCTACGGAATTTTGAGGAAGGTTCGTGCGCAACTTCTCTCTCCTCTCTTTATGGAACTCTTTGGAAAGAAAATCGTTGGGTAAGTCAGTTTCTTGTGCCAGAAGCAAAAATGAAGATAACGTCAGAAGAAGCGATAGTAGAAGTTTCATAAATAGTTTTATTGCTGGTTGGTTACATCAACTGTGCAGCTTTGACGAATAAGTCTTCAAAACCCTCGGAGACATACCTTCAAATATATTACTTTGCCTTTGTTAACCAGCCATGTCTTGAATTACCGGATTGACCTTTTTTCGATTTTTATTTTCCTCGGCATTGTGCAGGGCATTTTTCTATTGATTTTCTTTCTCTCCAAAGAAAACAGAAAGAATGAAGCCAACCTCTTTCACGCGCTCCTGTTGTTTTCGATGGTGGCCTGCATCTTTGAAATCTTCATGATGTACTCCGGCTATATCATGAACGCGCTCTACCTGGTAGATTTTTCTGAAACCCTGAGCTTTGTGATTGGCCCTGCTTTTTATTTTTTAGTAGTAAGCCTTATTCGTGGGCCTGTGCCTCGAAAGTACTATTGGCATCTTGCCTTTCCGGTTCTCTATCTGCTCATGCTTACCCCTTTCTTAATCTTGCCTGATGATTTCAAATACAACGCCTATGTAGATTCCTATCGACCTGATTTATCATTTCGAGATGTGGAGTATCCTTACAATCCTGATCGGTTTATGTTAATAGGGGATCACGCCTTGATGACATTGATCAGTCTTTGCATATACGCAACACTGGGTACGATAGAAGTCGTTAAGGCCTTTCAGAAAAAGAAGGAGTCGTTCTGGAATCCAAAGCATCCGGTGTTGCGGACCTTACGACTTGGTAGCATTCAGATCATTTCTGCTTTCTTTATCATTCTGCTGGTTAAGCTTTTTAATAAAAATGACTATGGCGATCATTTATTAGCGGCCTACATCGCGCTCACGATTTACTTTACCAGCTTCTCGGTCATCAAAAACTCAGGCTTCTTTAAACAAGCTTCACTGAATGATCAGCCCAAATACAAAACCTCTTCCGTAACGAATGATCAACAGCAGGCACTGTTAGCAAAACTTCAGCAATACATGACTACCGAAAAGCCATTCTTAAAATCGGATTTTTCTTTGCCCGATCTGGCCGATCAGCTGAAGACTACCGTGCACACGTTATCGCAGGTGATCAACGAAGGCCTTAATAAAACTTTTTTTGAGATGACGGCCCAATACAGGATTGAAGAAGCTAAACGCTTGCTCAAAGAGAAACCGAATATTAAAGTAGAAGAAATTGCCGAGGAGGTGGGCTATAACTCGAAGTCTTCGTTTAACACCACATTTAAAAAACTAACAGGCCAAACGCCTTCAGAATGGCGTTCGACTTTATAAAATCGGTCTTCCTCTCTATAAAAACAGCCTTACCTTTGCATTCGCGCTGCGTTTCTTTGAACAAAAAAGATCGCCATGAACCAACCCACAATTTCCGAACAACCAAAAACGAGCAATCAACAACGAAGACACGACCTCGACTGGCTGCGCCTCATCGCCATCGGTATTCTGTTATTTTTCCATACTGGGATGTGGTTTAATGAGTGGGGCTGGCATGTGAAGAATAGTGAAACCACCACCACCTTTCAATATTGGATGATCTGGTCTCATTATTTCCGGATGCCTTTGTTGCTTTTTATTTCCGGGGCCGGCACTTACATGGCATTGGGGAAACGAACCCCGAAGCAATTTGCCGGAGAGCGTTTTCGCAGGTTATTTATTCCGCTGGTGTTCGGCATGTTTGTGGTGGTGCCACCGCAGATTTATTATGAGCACATCAAGGAGTATGCGAGCTATGGAGAGTTCTATAAAACGGTATTCAATTTTGTTCCTTATCCGGAGGGAAGTTTCAGCTGGCATCACCTGTGGTTCATCCTTTATCTTTTTGTTTTCTCGCTGCT
>JANOUH010000433.1:0-2789 GCA_031416795.1 Cytophagales bacterium
ATTTCAAAGTCCTTTTATTCAAGTTTCCAAATAAAATAAGAAAGCCAATAATTAATTCATTGTCTTTCTTATCAAAAAAATTATATCGCTTTTACAATCTCAACAAACTCCCTGCTCTTCAACGAAGCACCTCCTACCAAACCACCATCCACATCCGCGCAAGCGAAAAGTTCTTTGGCATTGTCGGCTTTCACGCTGCCTCCGTAAAGAATAGAAATATTCTCAGCAACGGCTCCGTATTTTGAAGCAAGATGTTTGCGTATTACCGCATGCATATCTTGTGCTTGTTGGGATGAAGCAGTCTTGCCTGTGCCAATCGCCCATACGGGTTCGTAAGCAATCACTACTTTTTGTAATGCTTCGGCACTTAAATGAAATAAGCTTTCCTCTACTTGCTTCTTCACCAATGTTTCATGAGTTCCTGCCTCACGAATTTCAAGAAGTTCGCCACAGCAAAAAATTGGAGTTAATCCATGAGCCAAAGCCTTATCTACTTTCGTGGCAAGCAAGGCTCCATCTTCACCAAAATATTGTCTGCGCTCGCTATGCCCGATGATCACATAAGGAATATTCATAGAAGCTAACATGGCAGCAGAAGTTTCGCCTGTGTATGCACCTGATTCGTGTTCGCTGCAGTTTTGTGCACCCACGGCAATGCGGTCGTTATTACCCAGTTGACTTTTCACTGGGTGTAAATAAGGGAAAGGCGTGCATAGCACCACCTTCACATTTCCTTTTACCTCATCGGCTACCAAGCCAATGATTTCTGCTGTGAGTGACTGGGCTTCGGCCAGTGTCTTATTCATTTTCCAGTTGCCGGCTACAATTTTATTACGCATGATTTTAAGAATTTGAGCCACAAAGATAACAGAATGCTGTAACCAGCGAAGGGCACGTGGAGTCTAAGTTGAAAATCAAAAGTTGGCAGTAGGCAAAAAGCAGTAGGCAGTGGTAAAGAAATACGATGAAACTTCATTTAACCTTTAAAAATCTGTTTGCATTTTTTCTTTTCGCTATGCTGATGGGGGAGTCGCACGAAATAGCTCATTTTATTACAGGTAAAATAATTTGTGGCTGCTGGCCCGAGAGTCGTGATTTTAATGCCTGGAGCATTTGCAAATCCTGTAAAGACACAAACCCAAATTGGTATTGGCCCACGTTTGCCGGGCCGGTATTCAGTATGACACTTGCGTGGATAGGAATGTTTCTATTGAAAAATACCGACAAAAAAAAACAGTCATTCGGCTTTGCATTAATCTGGGCCAATGTGCCGCAAGCGCGCATTATGACCGTGCTCATGAGTGGTGGCGATGAACGATTGGTGATGCGCTATCTCACCAAAGGCACAGCACTGGAACCTTACTTTGGTTGGATCGGAACGCTTGTGGTACTCATTATGGCGCTGCCTCCCATTATTGCATCGTTTCGCGCTGTGAAAAACAAGTATGGATGGCTTTATAATATCGGTTTCATGGTGTTACCCCTTGTTGTGTTTGGCACCTATGGATTTGTGTTTTTAAATGGCTTGCTGGAGAAGGGATTTTTATCAGAAGTATGGATCATGGGCACGCCTTTGTTTATTACTCTTCACACATTGCTTGTGTTGATTGTCTTACTGCTGTTCTTTAGAAAACAATTGCTGACCCTCGTTTCGAATAACCTATAAACGCTCACTTACAGAATCACCAATTTGCGAAGACGCGAGAATTCACAAAGGTCTTTGTGTTTCTTTGAAGCTATGCGTCTTCTTGGTTCAAGAAAATTACTTGTCGGTAAATGTTATCGAGCCCGCAGGATTGTCCTGTGTGAGCCTCATACTTTTAATAGGTCCCTTGTAGGTTACATGCACGATGCTCGATTGATCGTCATGAATTTCCATCATGATATCATTCCGCACTTCTATGGTTTTGAATTTTTTTACGTTTTCTATTTCGATATAGCAGATAAGTGCCGGTTCTTCAAGTTCCATGCCCAGGAAGTTTAGTTTCTGCAATTTACCATCTAGCTTTAAGGTTATGTGCTTAGTCACATACTCATTCACCATCTTTTCGGTGGTCAGTCCATTTTTAGGTTCGATTAAATCGAGCTCGGGTTCGTTACGTTGGGCACGAATCGCTAACTCCAGGTCGTCTATAAAAATTCTTGAGGTAATCTGAAGTGCTTTGTCTTTTTCGCTGAAATTAATTTCCGTGACCGAAATGTGGATGGGATGCAGGAAAAAGAATAGAGAATAAAGAATGGAGATCATATCAAAAAAATAATCACGAAAACCGTGCCGCTAAAATTACTTCTAATTGATCTAATTCAAAATTTAAAAGTATACTTGCCATTCGTTAAAAATCAACTTCGGTAATGAGTGAGTTTTCGTTGTATTTCGGACTTGGTAAAGACCATATCCTGGATTATGCCAACGGCTATGATCACATCTTATTTGTGGTTGCTTTATGTGCCATTTACCTGGTGCGTGACTGGAAAAAAATATTAATTCTGGTGACTGCGTTCACCATCGGACACTCCATCACATTGGCTTTGGCCACACTCGACATCATTTCCGTCCATTCTAAATTCATTGAATTTCTAATACCGCTCACCATCTTCATTACTTCGTTTTCCAACCTGTTTAGAAAAGAAGAAAGCATTGATCATGGGCGAGTACAGATCAATTATGTGTTTGCTCTTTTTTTCGGCCTCATTCACGGGCTCGGGTTCTCTAATTTTCTGCGATCATTATTAGGTAAGGAAAGTAATATCATATCACCGTTATTGGCCTTTAATCTGGGTTTAGAGCT
>JANOUH010000434.1:0-25001 GCA_031416795.1 Cytophagales bacterium
ACGCTTGATTTCATGATAAGGATTTTCCAAATCGTTGATGTAGAATTGCTTATTATCGGCACGGAATGAATAGTGGCGAGTCTGTATAAAACTTTTACGTTTGTCTTCTTCGGTGAGAAGCCCACAGTGCGAAATTTCCCAGATGTCCTTTGTAGCCGTGTCATAGCGCGGATGTTCAACCGGTTTTCCTCTTTCCAGCATCAGCACTTTTAATCCCTTCTCACAGAGTTCTTTTGCAGCCCAGCCTCCACTAATGCCAGATCCAACGACAATAGCATCGAATGTATTTTCTTGTTTTGCCTTGATGTTCAAATTCATACTCCTTGCTTTGTGGTCAAAATAAGAATAAGTCCTTTAATCGCATTCGTTTAGTTTACCTGTGGTAAATGAAATCGATAAGGGTCAGTTTCTTTATTTTCGTCACATCCATAGAGACGATATTTTGGCATAGCGCACCTGACGGATACTAATCAAAGTTTTTACATCAAAACTCTTTTTTTTTATTTATCATAAAACCGGAAGAGGGTAAGGGTGCCATAGGTAGAAGTTAGTCTTTAAGACTAGCATATGATCTCTATTAAGACTGTAAAACATCATCCAGAATGACTCAAAAAATCAAATTGGCGCTGCTAGCATTAACTACTCTCGTTGTTTCTTCATCGGTATACTATGGTTGTGGCTCCATTAAAAATACACCTGATGGATATACCGGTATCTACACCAAACAACCATTTCTAGGTTATCGCACCGCAAAAATGATTGACGAAAATGGATTGAAGTTTAAAGATCTTAACCGCAATAATGCGATTGATCCATATGAAGACTAGAGGCTTTCATTCGATGAACGTAGTCGTGATTTGGTTTCTAAAATGACACTAGAGAAAACGGCAGGATTTATGATCATCGCCTCTACGCGTCTTAAACACGACTGGTCATTTGAGAGACCCAAAACAAATGAACCTGTTGCCAGTGGATTTAATGAAGATGATCTGGTAACATCAACGAATATGTTTACCAGAAAGCCATTGCCCTATCCGAACATGAGTTCAGCCGGAACAACCAAGGCAGTAACCCAGTTTCATCAAAGGCATTTTATTTTACGTGCAAATCCTTCCGCAAAAATTATTGCTGAATGGTCGAACAACCTGCAAGCTCTTTGTGAAAGCGATGGCTTAGGCATACCTGCTATTGTTACTTCCAATCCAAGAAATCATATCACTACTGATGCCTCTATTGGATTAAGTGTTGGCAAGACATCATTCTCAACATGGCCGGGTGAACTTGGTCTTGCAGCGATGCGCGATCTTTCTCTTACCCGGGAGTTTGCCAACATTGCAAGGCAGGAATGGTTGGCCGTTGGGATCAGAAAAGGTTATATGTATATGGCTGATCTTGCCACCGAACCAAGATGGCAACGGGTGGAGGGAACATTTGGTGAAGATGCTAACCTTGCTGCGAATATGATTCGTGAAGTTGTCTTAGGTTTTCAGCGAGAAAAAATTGGAAACACTTCTATTGCTATGACAACAAAACATTTTCCAGGCGGTGGTGCAACAGAAGGCGGTCAAGACCCACATTTTGATTGGGGTAAGCGCGAAGTATTTCCCGGAGGCATGTTTGAAAACAATCTTATCCCATTTAAGGCAGCTATTGCAGCTGGCACTTCATCGATTATGCCTTATTACTCCTATCCTGTTGGAACCAAGTATCCGCCATTAGCTTATGCGTACAATCAACCCGTGCTTCAGGATTTACTCAGGGGCGAGTTGGGATTCAAAGGAATCATCAATTCAGACACTGGTCCTATTGACATGATGCCTTGGGGTGTTGAAGAGTTAAGTGTAAATGAGCGATATAAAAAATCGATTGAAGCAGGTGTCAATATTTTTTCAGGCTCAGCCGATCCAACGCCATTGATAGAAACACTGAAAGCAAATCCTGAGTTGATAAAAAAAGTTGATGAGTCAGTGTACCGACTGCTCATGGAAAAATTTACTTTGGGTCTGTTTGAAAACCCCTATGTAGATTCCGAAACAGCGAATTCAAAAGTGGGTACCAGTGAGTATAAGCAAAAGGCAGATTTAGCTTTAAGAAAATCAATCGTTTTACTTCGTAATGAAAATGCTGAGGGTAATCCTCTTTTACCTTTGAAAGCTTCCACCAAAGTTTACTTTGAAACCTATTTACCGCGCAGGGATCAATCTGCCAGCATCGTTTTTAAAACTGAAAATAAAAGCTGGGGCATGGAGTTCGTTGATGCTCCGGAAAAAGCGGATGTTGTTGTGTTATGGATTATTCCTAAGTCTAAATCTTTGTTTGAATCAGACGGATCACCATTGAATTTATCTCTATCCAAAAATGGGGTAGATATTAATTATATCAACGGTCTATCCGCTAAAAAGCCTACTATCGTTGCTGTAAACTTCACCAATCCATGGGTGATGGATGAAGTGTACAACCCATCATCAAAAAACATCAAAGGAGTTCTGGCAACATTTGGAACTACACCGGATGCTCTTCTCGATATCATTACTGGAAAAGTGAACCCTTCAGGTAAGATGCCATTCACAACTCCTGTTTCAGAACAAGCTGCGCAAAATCAAAAGTCGGATGTGCCCGGAAACATGGAAGGTTCAGGCTATGCGCTATTCAAATTTGATGAAGGATTGACCTATAAAAAATAGTGCTAACGAATTTCAACACGTCAATAATAAAGTGATTTCATTATTGAGCAGTAACAATACTAATTAAAAATACCGCTCAGTTAATCACTTGTTTAAAGACAATGCCTTGTCATTTCCCTTCTTGTTCACGGTGAATGTTCTTAGTATATCATTGTTCGATGAAACTAAAACGGTTGATGAGTTACTCGTATTAATAATTTGAATATCCTTCACATTATAAGGAACAAAAAAACCACTTTCAAAACTCTTGAGGCCTTTGAAATTCATGTTTCCTAATCCTTTCATAAAAAAGCCAGGCGAAGCATCAGCAGGTGTGGTCTCTACTTCCACATCAAATTTATTTCCGGCCAGCAAAATATCTTTTACTCCATCCCCATCGAAGTCCTGAACGATAATTCCATTTACCGTTGAGAGCTGGGCCTCGGTTGGCAATCTTTTGATCGTGAGTTTTCCATTTTCATTCACTAGAATAACGCTTGAAAAAAGGTAAGCTTTGTAATGCATCGCATTTTGAATATCACTTCCTAAAATGGAAGGAAGATCGGAACTGGCAAATGACAGATAGGTAGGAAATTTTTGAGCAATCTCCGGCATCTGTTGTGACGTGCACTCCTTACCTCTAATCGGAACCAATATTGAGTCATTGTATAGTCTGGCAAGGAAAATATCGTTGGTGCCATTGTCGTCAAAGTCCTTTGCGAAAACATGGAACGGTTTTTCCGCGCTTGCTTTAAATTTATAATTTTCACCGAGATTTCCGATTATCAAATCCTGATCGCCATCACCATCGAGGTCATCAGCAATCACCTTGTTCCACCAACCTTCTGTATTTAATGTTCCGTATTGTTCTGAAACATTGATGAGCCTTCCCCCTTGGAGTTCATAAATTTTCACCGGCATCCACTCTCCTACCACTACCAGCTCAGAATTCTTATCTCCATTTAAATCAACCCATGCCGCGGAGTTAACCATGCCTACTTCAGAAAGCCCTGGGGCTTTAGCATCGGTGTTATCTGTAAATTTTCCTTTATCGTTGATCAACAAATAATTCTTGGGTGATTTGGGATATACTCCAGCAACTACCTGGCCTCCTCTGAATAAATCAAGATCACCATCTCCATCTATATCATGCGGTACCACACAAGACCCACTGCTTTTTGTTCTTGGAAGAGGTGACTTCGTAAAATTTCCTTTTCCATCATTGAGGTAAAGTCTATCCTGATACAGTTGAGAGTTTTCCGGAAATTCGCTTCCCCCACTTACCACATACAAATCATTGTCTCCATCCTGATCAGCATCAAATAATAGTGTGCCCATATCCTCGTAAGCTTTGTCACTTTCAAAAGCAGGCACAGATTTTTTACTATACTTTCCATCTTTTTGCAAATACAAGTTGCCTGCCTGACCAGCTGCTCCACCGATATAAAAATCATCAGCGCCATCATTGTTTACATCACCGGTGGCGATAAATGGGCCACTCTTTGAAAAATTGTGTGGCAATAATATCTGATCCTTATATTCATTGAACTCATTTTCTTTATGAATAAAATTGGTTGCCAACACACCAGCCGTTGATTCTTGAAACAGAAGTTTTTCCTTAGACTTAGTTTTCTCGGGACGTTGAGCTTGCCCATGATCTACTTGAATCATTTGGTTAGCAGCACTGCCTTTTATCAAGCTCACCAGTCCGTCATTCCATACTACTTTGATGCTATCTACTTTCTGGATCTTACCTAGTCCAAAATGAACAATAGGTTCATTCGAAGAAAGATATCCTCTAACGGTCTTATTTTCGAAATATTGCAAATTGCTATCATAATACAACGTGACTTTGGCTCCTATGCCATTTACGTTTCCGGAAGGTCCGTTCAATTTTATTTTTAAATAGTTGTTACGTCCCGCTGAAGTATTCTCGTAAAGAAATGCTTCATCATCCAAGTTGTTTACTACCAGGTCAAGATCACCATCATTGTCAAGATCACCTACCGCAGCTCCATTAGAAAAACTTTCATCGTTGAATCCCCACTTATCGCCCACACTTTCAAATTTTAAGTCACCATTATTTTTGAAAATAAAATTCTTGACTTTGATTGGATCGTAAACATTAATAAATTCTTTAAATCCTTTCTCCAACATCTCCTGCGGAGATTGGTACTTGTCTCTGTTCTGTCTTACAAACATGGCCAGTTTCTGCTGGGCATCACCATCAAAGACATCGCGCTTATAGCCATTGGCAACAAAAATATCGCGATCACCATCGTTGTCGAAATCAGAGAGCAGGCAAGACCAACTCCATTCGGTTTTTGCCACATCGGATAATTGTGAAATCTCGCTGAAGAAGAGGTTGCCCTGATTCAGGTGCAGTGCGTTGTGCATATATTGCTTATGCATGCCTCCATCAACAATATTGTAAAAGCCTTCAATGTCCATGGAAGGCATGGAGACTTTGGATCGTTTGTAGTCTTGTGGCAGCATTTCGCTTACATAAATATCTTCCAGCCCGTCATTATTGATGTCGGCTACATCGGTTCCCATAGAATACATCGAAATATGATTAGTCGCCTTCTTGATTTCCTCTTTAAAGGTGCCGTTCTTTTGATTGATGTACATGTAATCGCCTTCCGCAAAATCATTGGCTACAAAAATATCCGTCCACCCATCGTTGTTCAGGTCTGATGTGACTACGCTTAATGCGTAACCAAAATTGTTTGCAATACCGGCCTGCACAGCAATGTCGCGGAATTTTCCCTGCCCATCCGGCAGGCGGGCATTTTCATTAAGGAACAATCTATCGCGACTAGCCGATGGAGAAAGCTTCTTTTGACGCACCATTTCAGTGAGTGGAAGATCGAATGAATCAGGTCGATTGGTAACATACAAATCGAGATCATTGTCATTGTCCATATCGAAGAAGGAAGCATGGATAGAATATCCTTTTTCATCTAGCCCAAATTCCTTTGCCTGCTCTTTGAAGGTGAGGTCTCCCTGGTTGATGAACAACAGATTTCTTCTTTCTGCTTCGGTGTCATGCCAGCCACCTTTGCATACATAAATATCAAGCAGGCCATCCTGGTTGATGTCAACCATGGTTACTCCGTTGTTCCATTTTCCATTTCCGGCAACTCCTGCCGATTCGGTGATGTCTTTAAATTTCAGATTGCCTTCATTGAGGTATAATTTATTAGGAACTTCATTACCCGTAAAATAAATATCCGAAAGCCCGTCATTGTTGATATCGCCAATACCTACTCCACCTCCATTATACACGTAGGCGAATAAATCAAAGTAGTTGTCGATGTTTTCGTCAACGACATTTTTAAACGTTACGCCACTTTGTGCAGATAATACCTTTTTGAATACCGGCTCTTCTGCGGTTAATGGATCTTGCTTTGTTTGTGCAACATCTTTTTTATTGTTACATCCAACGAGAAGCAATGAAACGGCAACCATGCTGAGAAGCGAAAACGAAAACGATTTTTTGATTCTTCTGGACATCTGCAAAATTATTTCTTGTATTAAAGTAAAGCGGTTCACGAAGGTAGGTAATTATTCATTTTATAATTCTGTGTCTGATGATTCCTGAATAGGCCCAGAATAAAAATAGGCCGCAGATTTCTCCACGGCCTACAAAAACAACAATCTTATATTTTAATTACAAGCTGGGCCACCGGGATAGCCACAGTTTTGCGGATAGCCTCCCACTGTTCTGTCAATCTGTGCTTGCGGAATTGGTCTGCGAACATGGAAACTCTGAATGTTTCCTGCGCCAAATGAATTATACGCCTTTACATACTCGACTAACTTACCTGTGCGCACCAGATCAAACCATCTGGCTTGTTCAACATCCATTTCAAGGGCTCTCTCTTTAAGAATAAAATCAATATTCACATCCCCAGGAGTTATTTGCATGGCTGCTATTTTGCCCGGTTTGGCTGCCCTTGTTCTTACCACATTGATGTCATCTGCTGCTCCAGCATTATTATTATTCTTGAATCGTGCTTCAGCGCGCAGCAATCTCGCATCGGCCAATCTCATAATGAACCAATCTCTTGATCCTCTTTCCCACTGAATGGTTGGTCTTCTTGGGTCAAAGAATTTTCCTACTGTTGGGAATAATCTTTCATTATAAACGAATGGATCCGTTGGGTAATAGTTTTTATCTGTTGTAGGTAGTGTACTGGCAGGATAAGAAGCCTTGGTCCTGGTGATCACGGTGTATCTCACTTTTAATTTCTCATCAGTGAGCCATTTGGCATCCTGACCAGGACCTGGGATAAAGAGTGCTGTATCGCCAACTTCAAATCTCTTCTTTCCGATATCTGCGGCAGTAACCAAAGAGCCATCTTTCTTTTTGGCGCCCTTATCTACGTGAACCTGCTTCCAAAGCGGAATACCATTACCAGAGGTTCTATTGTCATTGCTATAAAACACAGACTTATACGTATCATCATAACGCCTATCGTTCGTGCGGGCATTAGCCCATACATCGATCATATATTCCGTTGGTCTGAAACGCTTAAAGGGTCTTCCATTAGCAATGTCTCTGATCATACCGGGCTGGATGTCATACTCCATTCCAAAATAAAGATGGGCACGATTTCCTACTCCCGTGTCTCCTCCATTTAAAATAAGATCCGTAGAATATTGAACCGCCCAGATTACTTCGCTATTAATTTGTTTATCCTGATCCCAAAGGTCCTTATGTGTAGGAACCAAATTGAAATTGTAGTCAGCGATTACATTGGTTAAATACTGTTCTGCTTTAGCAAAATCAGCAGGACTGTTTTGATAACCACGGGTTAAATAAACTTTACCTAATAGGAATTGTGCTGCAGCCTTGGTTGCACGACCATATTGAGTTTGTGTATTTGGCAAATTCGCAATGGCAAATTCAAGGTCAGGAATAATGGCATCAGCATAAATGGTCGCTTGGGCAGTTTTGTTGGCTGTTACCTGAGCACCAATGGTCTCCTCAAGAGTTAAGTGTACATCGCCCCAGGTTTGAACTAAATAAAAATAATAGTACGCCCTTAAGAATCGTGCCTCTGCCTGACGGATTTTTACTGTCGCAGGGTCTGCACCAACAATAGCATCAGAACGACCCAATACTGCATTAGCCTGGTTTATACCTTGATATAAAAAGGACCATTGTTGTAATAAAATATCCACGGCAGAATTTAATCCGTTATCATAAAAGTTAAAAGATTTATAGCCACCATCAGCACCGTTGGTGTGCGTATCCGTGCCAAAGATGGTCAACATGTAGGCCCGCTCATTGCTATGTATTTCGCGCAGGTATGAATAGGTAGCATCTACGGCATCTTCAAGTCCTGCAGGCGTGGAATAATAACTCGATGCAGAAACACCGGATATCAGTTTTTCATCCAGGAAGTCTTGACAGGACTGTGTACTAAAAGCGATGAGAGCTATTATAAGTAATATCGATTTTGTTTTCATAATCATTTCTTTTTAGGTGTTCGCCTTAGAATGTTAAGTTAATTCCGCCCAAAAATAGTCTGTTAGAAGGCATCTCACCGGAAGTGATGTTACCTGCTCTCTCAGGATCAAATAACTTATAGTTAGACCATACTAAAGGGTTTTGAGCCGTTACATACAATCTCAGGTTAGACACCTTAATTTTTTCTGTCAACGCTTTTGGAAGATTATAGCCAAACGTGATGTTGCGAAGTTTTATGTAACCGCCATCCACGTAGCGAAGGGTACTACCAAAGCTAATACCCTCTTGATCTTTATTAGGCCTTGGATAGGCGTTGGTAGGATTATTGATAGTCCAGTAATCCACTTTTAAGTTGTTATAGCGTGCCTGCATGGAAGCCTGGGCGTTACTGAAATCGCTATTGATCATAAATCCAAGTCTGTAGTAAAACAAAAATGACAGATCAAAACCCTTGAAAGTGATTGTGTTTGTCAAACCTCCATAAGAGGATGGCACATCATTACCAATTACTTTACGATCGGCAGGGGTTATTTTACCATCTCCATCCAAATCGTTCAATTTTATTTCTCCAGGAAAGGCATTCATGAGTGCCTTGGCTGCATCTTTTTCATCCGTTTGCCAGATGCCTACTTTTTCATAATCAAAAAATGATCGGATCGGCTGGCCAATAAACCATCCGTTACCAATATCATCAATCTTGTTTCCATTGGCATCTCGTTGAGCAAGGTCAACAATTTTTTCCGTATAGTGGCCCAGGTTAAAATCTGCGGTCCAGTTCAAGCCATTTGGCAAATCAAGAATGGTTGAAGAAAGAGTAATCTCGAATCCATTGGTTTCCGTGCCACCGATATTTTGTAAGATGGAGGCATAACCCGATGTTGGAGGCAGCGCGCGGTTTAATAATAACGATACTCCGGTTGAAGTCTGGTAGTAATCAAGCGTACCATTTAACCTGCCTTTGAATAATCCAAAATCCAATCCGATATCGATGGTTTCTGAATATTCCCATCCAAGTTCCGGACTAGGAATCTGACTTAGTCCAAAACCTCTGGCATCTACATTGTTCCAATCATAAATGGACTGTCTCAAAGTACCTTGTGTCTGATAAGGTGCCACCGCGGTGTTACCTACCTTTCCATAGGAAGCTCTTAGTTTAAGTTCACTGATCACATTGACATCGGCCATAAATCCTTCGTCCTTGATTCTCCAGCCTGCTGAAAGACCGGGGAAGGGATTCCACTTATATCCTGGTGCAAGACGTGAAGAACCATCGTATCTCAAACTGGCCTGAAATAAATATTTTCCTCTAAAGGAATAATTCACACGACCCATATAGGAAAGCAATCTCCACTGTTGATAATCTGATCCATAAGAGGTGACTGTACCAAGACCCAGGTTATTCCAGAGAGCAGATTCATAAGGAAGGTTGGTGGCGCCAAGAATACTGGATGAACTTGTCTGCTGCTGAGTACTTTGCAAAGCAGTTAGGCCCAGCGTATGCTCACCAAAAGTTTTATTATAAGTAAGCAGGTTTTCTATTGTATAACCAAAATTATTAATCTTTTCCAATGAGGCGGCCGGAGTTCCATTTTTTCTATTTTGTGTAAACTGTCCTTCAAAATTTCCACGCTGGTAATCCTGATAATCCGTTCCAAACAATACTTTAAACTTAAGGTCTTTGGTGATGGCTGCTTCCAGATAAACCGAAGAAAAAATCCGGTTTGTTGTTCGCTCGTCAATCCGCTTGCCGGGTACTAATTCACTTAACGGGTTGGTGCGGATACCATCGGATATTGGTAAGAAAATAATATTTCCCTGATCATCATATGGCACACCAAGAGGTGTCTGGCTTACCGCTTCCGAAATAGTAGAGCCAGAGCCCCAGTTTTGCTCAGTATTTGAAAAAATGGTTGATATACCAATTTTAAAAACCTTACTGAGCTGGTGATCCGCATTTATTCGTGATGTGTACTTCGTGTAATCGGTTCCTTCAACCAAACCATCTTCGTTGAAATAGCTAAAGGCAAAATTTACCTGCGTCTTTTCATTGCCACCGGCAATGCTAACCTGTTGATTGGTTTGTGATCCTTTCTGATATATTAAATCCTGCCAGTCGGTTGATCTACCTTCCTGCACAGATTTTAATTCAACTGCATCATTAAATACGACAGCATCATCTGGAATTTTTGAACCCGTATCACCCCAGGCAGTCCGGCCACTTTTATTGGCAGCATCCACCCGGTTTGCTTCGCGTTTTAAGGCGGTAAACTCCTCTCCATTCATCATAGGGATAGTCTTAAAGGCATCAGTAACACCATAGCTGCCCGTATAAGTAACGGTTGTTTTACCACTCTTGCCTCTTTTCGTTGTAATCAGGATTACCCCGTTAGATCCCCTTGATCCATAAATAGCGGTAGCAGCAGCATCCTTAAGAACCTCCATGGATGCGATATCTGCTGGGTTAAAGTCAGCAATTGAATTGGTACCCGCGGTCATCGGAATTCCATCCACCACAAAGAGAGGATCATTCGATGCAGTAAGTGATCTGCGTCCGCGAATTGTAATGGTTGAGGCTTGACCTGGTCTTCCTCCGCCCTGCAAAACATCTACCCCGGCAATTTGTCCTTTCATGGCATCCAAGGGGTTGGCGCTCGGGATTCTGGTAATCGCTTTGCTGTCAATGGATGCTATAGCAGCGGTTATATCACGCTTTTCCTGTGTTCCGTAACCTACCACCACCACTTCTGATAATGAGGTAACATCAGCCACCATTTGAACATCAATGACAGAACGGCCCCTAAGGGCTTGTTCTTGTGTTGAATATCCAATGAATGAAAAAACCAGGGATGATGAAGTTGCATCAGATGGAACGCTCAGTGTAAAGCTTCCATTAACGTCCGTAGTGGTTCCCGATGAGGTACCTTTTATGAGCACGTTAACACCCGGCATAGATGCACCCATTTCATCGGTGACTTTGCCTTTTACAATATTATCTTGCGCCCATGCAGGTTGCCACAGGCATAGAAGCAATAACCATATCAGAGGTATCCGATAGGTTAACTTAAAGTTTGATAGAGTTTTATACATAATTAGGGGATTGGGTTTTCAGTTATAATTCTGACTATGGTACTGTTCTATAATTCCCATTGTTTCAAAACACACTAAGGCTCTGAATTCTAAGACGTAAGAACACAAGGACTCCCTTACACATCATTCGGGTTTATTGATTTTTTAAAGTTTGTCTTAATGATTTGAGTGCCCGCCCCATCTGGGTTTCTATCGTTTTCACACTGAGTTGCAGCGTTTCGGCAATTTCATGGTACTTCAAGCCATGGTCACGACTTAACTGAAAAACCAACCTGCACTGCCTTGGCAAACTTGCCACCGCTTTCTCCACCTGTATCTGAAGTTCTTCAAACTCCGAATGCTTATGAGGATCAAAATTGTCGCATGAAACTGAAGAGGCTTCTTCCAGGTTTACCCACAACGATTTTTTTTCTTTTCTCAAGTGATCAAAAGACATGTTTCGCACGGATGCATACAAATATGATTTTGCTGAACTGGAGATAATAATACGCTTACGGTTGCACCAGATTTTCAAAAAGACTTCACTGACTAACTCTTCCGCTACTTCGTTGATTTGCACAAGCTTTTTACAAAAATTTCTGAGTGGATTGTAGTTGACGTAAAACAGCGTTTCGAAGGCGACATAATCATCATGCTGAAGTACCCTGGAAAACAAATGATCAATATCAATGGAAGCGCTATTAACCTTACTTGTAGATGCTTTTAAGTGGGCTTTTCTCGGTCTCGTAAGAGGTAAAGTTGTCCTCATTTATGCAAACGTTTGTCTTAATATTATGTGAGGTTACCCTTTGTTTTTTCAATAATACAAGGGTTGTCAGAATTTTTTAGCGGTCTCCGTCCCGGGAACGGTACCGGAATTTTATTTACATTAGCGTAACAGAGTCAAAAGAATATTATGTCGAAGAGCGCTGCCACCATACGAGATATCGCCCGGATTCTAGGAATTTCAAAGTCTACCGTTTCGCGCGCGCTCAACGATCATTATGATGTTAATCCGGAAACGGCCCGCAAAGTGCGCGAGCTGGCTACTCAAATTGACTATCATCCGAATGTTTTGGCGCAACATCTCAAGCAACAGCGCACCAACACGATTGGCGTAGTCATTCCTGAAACTGTAAATCGTTTTTTTTCTAAAGCGATTGGCGGTATTCAGCAGGTGGCCAACAGTGCCGGTTATAATGTGATGATCTGCCAATCCAATGAAACGCTCGCCACTGAGCAAAACAATGTAAGAACATTGATAGGCAGTCGCGTAGATGGTCTGCTTGTTTCGGTGTCAAGGGAAACAGACCGTCATGAGCATTTGCAATATGCCATTGACAAAGAAGTGCCACTTGTTTTTTTTGATCGCATCATAGAAGAATTGAATGCCTCGCAAGTTTACTCTGATAACTATGATGTCTGCTTTCAAGGTACTGAACATTTATTGACGCAAGGCTGTAAGCGAATTGCCTTTATTGCAGGACCCAAACATTTATATAATAGTCGCAATCGTTTAAATGGCTACCTGGATGCTTTGAAGAAACATAAAATAGCCATCAATGAATCATTGATTGTATTTACAAATTACCACATCAACGATGTGGAGAATTATACCAGGCAACTTTTCAACTTACGTCAAAAACCAGATGGGATTTTTGCTATTAATGATATGGCTGCTTTGGAAATCATGCACATTCTAAAAAAGCGCGGTTTGAATATCCCAAAAGATGTAGCCGTACTTGGTTTTAACAATGAAAATATTTGCAGTCTCATCGAGCCAACGTTAAGCAGCATCGACCACCCGGCATTTGAAATGGGTGTGGCTGCAGCTGAAATACTACTCAAGCAAATCAGCACGAAAGAAATTTTCCAGGAAAAAAGATTGATAAAAAGCAGGCTGGTTATTCGCGAGTCTACAAACCGTATGCTTTGAAGTTGCTTGCTCTATAGCTCTTTGATCGTTTCAATAATGCCCTGTTGATCGATCTCATAGAGATAATGACCGGTGTGTTCAACCAGACCAGGAATGCTGGTAAGATCCTTTCCCCACCATTGGTGTTGAGTCATTACTTTTCGGCATATGTCCTCCATTCCTGATTTTGAATAACTCCCCTCTTCCCAAACTCTACGCATAAAACTAATTACCTCCTCGCTATCTTTTAAGGGAATTTCCTTTCCGCCCTTAAGTCCGCGATAAAAGAAAATCAATGCCGCCAGGGCGTATTCAAAACGTGGTGACACCACACCACTTTTGTCCAACTGTGCCAACAAGGAGGGCATTACGCGTGCATTAAACTTTGAAAAACTATTAAGACTTATTGAAATCAATTGATGATCAATGGCCGGATTGCGAAATCGATTTATTACTTCTTCGGCATAATGCTCCAACTCTAAAAGATCACCCGGTATTTGAGGCATAATATCATCATAGATCATACGCCTGATATACCTGCCAATGATTGGATGCTCAATGGCTTCACGCACGCTATTCAGACCTGCTAAGTACCCTACACATGCCATGCAGGTGTGGGCTCCATTCAGAATGCGAACTTTACGTAGTTGATAGGGTCTTAAATCGTGCGTGTAAATGACATTTAAGCCGGCCTTTTTAAATGGTAATACTTCTTCAATCCATCTCGGGCCTTCAATTACCCACAAGTGGAACCACTCAGCCTCCACCACTAATTCATCGATGTAGCCAAGTTCTGCAAACACAGCCTCCTTCGGCTTCTTGGGAAACCCCGACACGATGCGATCTACCAACGTGCTGCAAAATGTTACTTGAGCATTTAACCACGTGGTGAACTCCACAGGCAATGACCAGAGCTCTGCATATCGCAGTATGCACGACTTCAACTCCACACCATTTTGAGGGATCAATTCTGTAGGCAAAATCAACAAGCTATTACCTAGCTTATGCTGAAAACGCTTAAACAATAACTGAGTGAGTTTACCTGGAAAAGTTGACGCTACGGTTTCAAGAGCGGAATCCTGCGATGAAAATTTTATTCCTGCTTCCGTGGTATTTGAAATAATAAACTGAAGATCTGGGTTAATGGCTTCGTTTAAAAAAGATTCGAAGTCCTGATTTGGGTTTACAACCCGTTGAATGACATCAACCTTAAATTGCTGACTTACAAACTCTTCCTTGCGAATACCTTTTACGAACACCGTAAATACCCCTTCCTGATTTTCTAATGTGTTGCTATTGGAAACACTTTGCACCACAGAAACTCCGGCATTAAGGCCAACCTTTTGATTCATCTCCTGCACCATCCAATCGGCAAAGCCTCGTAAAAAATTCCCCGTTCCAAATTGAAGGATTTTTACCGGGTATTGATTTCTGGCTAATTCATGAACATGTTTACGAACGGGTAGCTCAATTTGCATAAACGGTGTTTATAAGATTAAGACTCCAAGAACTCAAACTAACCCTTACACCATTAAGGGAAATACTGTTATTTTTCGTCATTAGAGTGCTTGCTATTACTATTAATTTGTTTCAAATCGATACTTTAAAATATCCATGGTCAATCTTGAACTAACTCTCACCGATCTCTCGCTCAAACTTTTACGTTTCTGGAAACTTTCCGGAGAGAAAATTAACCTTATTGAAAAAAATTATGATGTAAGTAAAGGATCTCCGGTATTCACCATAGATGGAAGGTACTCAACCCGCGGCTGGACCGAATGGACACAAGGATTTCAATACGGCTCTGCCATTTTACAATTTGACGCAACGGGCGAAAAAAACTTTTTAGATTCTGCTAAAAGAAAAACTGTTGAGGTGATGGCTCCTCACGTGAGTCACATTGGTGTACACGATCACGGATTTAATAATGTAAGCACCTATGGCAATCTTCTTCGCCTCATGAACGAAGGAAAAATACCAGTCAATGATTGGGAAAAGAATTTCTATGAATTAGCATTAAAGATTTCCGGAGCTGTGCAAGCGAGCCGCTGGACGGTCATAAAAAACGGAGGCTTTATTCATTCCTTCAATGGAGCTCATTCACTATTTGTTGATACCATCAGATCATGTCGCGCACTTGTGGTTAGCCACAGTTTGGGTCATGTATTTCAAGCTGAAGGCGATGTAAAAATTAATTTATTGGAAAGAGCGTTGCAACACATGCGCGCCACGGCCGATTACTCTGTTTATTATGGTGAAGGTCGCGACTCTTACGATATATGGGGAAGAACTGCGCACGAAAGTATTTTTAACGTGAAAGATGGAAACTTCCGTTGCCCGAATTCACAACAGGGCTATACCGGTTTCACCACATGGACGAGAGGTCTTGCCTGGGCCATGTGTGGTTTTGCAGAAGAATTAGAATGGCTCGATACCGTGGATGAAAAAGATTTCAAAGAATTTGGAGGTAAAGAAAGGCTCTCCACTTTTATGTTGAAGGCTGCAAGAGCAACTTGCGATTTTTATATTGCCTACACACCAGTAGATGGCATACCTTATTGGGACACCGGAGCTCCGGAGTTACACAAACTCGGTGATTATTTAAATAGACCTGCAGATCCGTATAATGAACATGAGCCAGTTGATAGTTCAGCTGCAGCCATTGCATCACAAGGATTGCTAAGACTCGGCAAGTACCTTCTCGATAAAAATGATAAAAGTGGTGAGCAATATTGGCAGGCCGGCCTCACCGTATTAAATACGCTGCTTGACGAACCTTATCTGAGCACGAATCCTTCTCATGAAGGTTTACTTCTTCATTCGATCTATCACCGGCCAAATGGTTGGGACTTTATTCCAGAAGGAAGCAAAATCCCCAACGGTGAATCAAGCATGTGGGGGGATTATCATATTCGCGAAGTATGCTTATATCTTCATCGTATCATTCAAAAAGAAAAGTATTATACATTCTTTAACTGTGTGCAATGAGCGCGAAGCCACTAACTGATCTGTCGCAACTGTGCGTTCACACCATCACCACAAAACCGTGGAGCATTGAAACGGCTGCGCAAAACTTTTCTGCTGCCGGTGTAAAAGGAATCACCGTATGGCGCGATGCTTTGACTGGAAGAAACATAAAACAAACCGGCCAACGCTTACGTGATTCAGGGTTGAACATCGTATCACTTTGTCGGGGTGGATTTTTTCCATCCATTGATGCTGCTAAAAGAAAAGCATCAATCGATGATAATAGAAAAGCAATCGAAGAGGCAGCGGAACTTGGTGCGCCCATGGTCGTTTTAGTTTGTGGTGCTGATCCTAATCAATCACTGGAAGAATCACAAAAACAAATACAAGATGGAATCGAAGCAGTGCTTCCTGAAGCAAAAAGTGCGGGTGTAAAATTAGCTATCGAACCATTGCATCCCATGTATGCCGACACGCGTTCGGCTATCAATACACTAGCACAAGCCAATGATATGGCTGAAAATATAAATTCACCCTATGTTGGCGTAGCGGTAGATGTGTATCATCTTTGGTGGGACCCAACACTGGAACAAGAAATAAAACGTTGTGGAAAAAATAATCATCTCTTCGCTTTTCATATCTGCGATTGGAATGTGCCCACAACAGATTTTTTAAATGACCGTGGCTTGATGGGCGAAGGGTGTATTCCTGTAAAAAAAATCAGAGGTTGGGTAGAAGAAACCGGATTTAAAGGTTTCTATGAAGTGGAAATATTTTCTAACAAATTCTGGAGTCAAGATCAATCTCAATTTTTGAATAATATTATTAAGGCTTATAAAGAAAAATCGTAATGAACTTTTTTGAACCACTAAGGCACAAAGCCACGAAGTTTCACAAAGAAACTATTTGAACATATTAATCATTCAATCCATCGACCATGCAAGTACATAAAGTAGGAATCATCATGAACGGTGTAACGGGCCGTATGGGAACAAACCAACACCTGTTGCGATCCATTGCTGAAATCATGAAACAAGGTGGCGTGAAAGTCAATGCTGGTGAAATGATCATGCCCGATCCGATATTGGTAGGTCGTGATGTCAACAAGCTTGAAAAACTTTGCGTGTTATCAGGAGTAAAAAAAATGACTACCAACCTGGATGAAGCATTAGCCGATCCCAATAACATTATTTATTTCGATTCACAGACAACGGGAAGACGTGCCGATGCTGTTCGTAAAGCAGTAAAAGCAGGCAAACATATCTATTGCGAAAAACCAATTGCTGTGGACACCAAGACTGCACTAGAACTTCATAAAATCTGCACCGATGCAAAACTTAAAAACGGAGTGGTTCAGGATAAACTCTGGCTGCCGGGCATCATGAAATTAAAACGTCTGATTCAACAAGGCTTCTTTGGAGAAATCCTTTCAGTAAGAGGTGAATTTGGATATTGGGTATTTGAAGGAGACAACATTCCTGCCCAACGCCCCTCCTGGAATTATAGAAAAGAAGATGATGGTGGAATCATTGTCGACATGCTTTGTCATTGGCGCTACGTGCTCGATAATGTTTTTGGAAAAGTAAAAGCCGTATCGTGTCTCGGTGCAACTCATATTCCAAAGCGATTTGACGAACAAGGCAAACCTTACCAATGTACAGCCGATGATTCGGCCTATGCCACCTTTGAATTGGAAGGTGGAGTGATCGCTCACTTTAATTCATCGTGGTCGGTGCGCGTGAGGCGCGATGATTTGCTTACACTTCAAGTGGATGGAACAAAAGGTTCCGCAGTAGCTGGCTTGCGTGAATGTTATATTCAACACTATGGCAATACACCAAAGCCCATTTGGAATCCCGACATTGCACAACCGATTAATTTCTTTGAAGGCTGGTCAAAAGTTCCGGAGCAGGAACAGTATGATAACGCGTTCAAAGCACAGTGGGAATTATTTCTAAAGCACGTGGTGAAAGACGAACCATTTCCATGGGATTTGCGTGATGGTGCTCGTGGCGTGCAACTAGCCGAGAAAGGAATTGAAAGCTGGAGCAAACGCTGTTGGGTGGATGTGCCTGCGCTTTGAAATGGGCATAAATGGCATGAGATTATCGAACTAAAAATAAAATGGAGTTACAAGTCATTCAAAAAAAAATTCACGAGGTAAGAGATCAAAAGGTTATGCTTGACTTTGACCTTGCAGAGCTTTATGAGGTGGAGACAAAGGCTTTAAACCAAGCAGTGAAAAGAAATGTTAAACGATTTCCTATTGATTTCATGTTTCGGCTTACTTCAAGTGAATGGGGAATTATCCGGTCACAAATTGTTACCGCATCAAAAGAAAACATGAAATCAGAGAGCATTTCCGCATCCCAGATGAAACGCAATCAAAAAATGCAGAATAACTCAAACAAGTATTTAATCAAATGAAAAAAGTAGCCTTGATTACCGGAGGAAGCCGGGGGATTGGATTTGGTATTGCATGTCATCTGGCAAAAAATGGTTTTGACATTGCCATAAATGGAGTGAGAGAAGAATCGGCCGTTCAGGATGCTATAAAAACATTAGAAGATCTAGGTGCTCATGTCATCTATTGCCAGGGAAGTATTGCTTCTACTACTGATCGAAAAAAAATTATTCAACAAGTCAGAAATCAGTTTGGAAGGTTGAATGTGTTGGTGAACAATGCCGGCATAGCTCCCAAAGAAAGACGCGATGTTCTTGAAACTACAGAAGAGAGTTTTGATGACGTAGTCTCAACCAATCTAAAAGGAAATTATTTTCTAACTCAGCAAGCCGCGAATTGGATGATTGAACAGAAAAATTCTGACATAACATTTAAAGGCTGCATCATTAATGTATCATCCATTTCGGCCACCGTGGCATCGGTGAACAGAGGCGAGTATTGTGTCTCAAAAGCAGGAATGAGTATGTCTACTCAACTATTCGCTGTGCGCCTGGGTGAGTTTGATATTCCGGTTTATGAAGTGCGTCCCGGTATCATCAGCACGGATATGACTTCGGGCGTAAAAGCCAAATATGATAAGTTAATTGAAGATGGCTTGACCGTTCAAAAACGATGGGGATTTCCCGATGATGTTGGAAGTGTTGTTGCCTCACTGGCTACTGGAAATTTCCCATACTCAACAGGGCAGGTGATCATGGTAGATGGCGGGCTCACGATTCCAAGACTATAAATTCCGTTTAATACCTTTGCAGCAGGAAGTCTGAAATACTATTGAATTAACTATAAAGAATTGTTTATGCATTTGATGGAACAAACCATGAGGTGGTTCGGGCCCAAAGATCCGGTAAGTTTATCAGACATTCGGCAGGCAGGATGCACAGGCGTGGTCACCGCTTTACATCATATTCCAGTTGGAGATATCTGGACGGTAGAAGAAATCAACATCCGCAAAAAACAAGTTGAAGATGCCGGACTCACCTGGACAGTAATAGAAAGCTTACCTGTTCATGAAGACATCAAAAAACAATCCGGTGACTTTAAGAAATGGATTGAAAATTATAAAGTCAGTTTAAAAAATGTTGCTGCATGTGGATTGAAAGTAGTAACCTATAATTTCATGCCCATCCTGGATTGGATGCGTACTGACCCAAGGTACACCATGCCCGATGGAAGCAAAGCACTTCGCTTCGAAAAATCAGCATTCGTTGCTTTCGATCTTTTTCTATTGAAGCGCCCAGGTGCTGAAAAGGATTATACCACTGAAGAAATAACGAAAGCAAAAAGTCGCTTCGAGAGCATGACCGCCATTGAAAAAGAAACACTTTACAATAATGCGTTGCTCGGCTTGCCCGGCAGCGAAGAGCGCTTCACCGAAGAGCAAATCCTCACGGCACTGAAGACCTATGCGCATATCGATGCGAAAAAATTAAAAGAGCACCTGTTTTATTTCTTACAACAAATTGTTCCTGCTGCGGAATCACTCGGGCTTAAACTGGCCATACATCCTGATGATCCTCCATATCCAATCCTTGGACTTCCAAGAGTAGTGAGCACCGAACAAGATGCTAAAGAATTATTAGCAGCTGCTCCTTCTGTTGCCAACGGACTTTGCTTCTGCACCGGATCATATGGCGTGCGCTCTACTAATGATTTACCTGGCATGGTGAATCGCCTAGGTGATCACATTCATTTCTTACACTTGCGCAACACCAGGCGTGATGCAGAAGGAAATTTCTATGAAGCCGATCATCTGGATGGGGATACCGATATGCCTGCTGTAGTTCGTGAGATTATTTTGTTGATGAAACGTACAGGAAAATCCATTCCGATGAGACCTGATCATGGACATCAGATGTTGGATGATCTCACTAAAAAAACATTGCCGGGATACACCGCCATTGGAAGATTAAGAGGTCTTGCCGAGTTGCGTGGTTTGGAACTGGGGATTGCTACGTATTTAAAATAGAAATTGATTGTGAGCCACAGATTCACTGATTATTTTATTCTGTGAATCTGTGGCCTATTATTGTAATTTACCTCAACTCATTCGGCTTTACCATATCCATATCACCATAATTGAGATTCTCACCAGCCATTCCCCAGATAAAAGAATAGTTTGATGTTCCTGCTCCACTATGAATGGACCATGGCGGTGAGATGACTGCCTGATTGTTTTGCACCCAGATGTGCCTGGTTTCATCAGGCTCGCCCATAAAATGACAGACGCTGTTTCCTTCCGGGATATTAAAATAGAAATAGGCTTCCATTCTTCGATCATGCGTGTGCGGTGGCATCGTATTCCAAATGCTTCCGGACTTTAATTCAGTAAGGCCCATTTGCAATTGACATGTTTGCACATTAGGATGAACAATAAGCTTACGAATGATTCTGCTATTCGCATTGTTCGAGCCACCCAGTTCAACAGTCTCGGCTCCATCTAAACTAACTTTCTTTGTTGGATAAGATGCGTGGGCCGGAGCTGAATTAAAATAAAAAAGTGCAGCACCACCGGCCTGACTTGAAAATGAAACATGCTCAAGACCTCTACCAATATAAAGTGCTTCTCTGTTTTGGAGCATGTAACTTTTTCCATCGACCTTCACTTCTCCTGTATCGCCTACATTGACAATACCCATCTCTCTTCGCTCGAGAAAATAAGACGACTTCAGCGAATCAAACGTTTCGAGTTTCAGTTCACTACCCATCGGTTTAACACCACCCATGATAAGTCGATCATAGTGTGAGTACACCACTTGAATAGTATTATCTACAAACAAATCTTCAATCAGAAATTGCTGTCTGAGTTTAGAGGTATCATAACCTTTGAAGTCCTGAGGGTTTGTAGCGAATCGAATTGAACTTTGTAACGTCATATCAGGGGCAAGTTTATTTTATTGATAATTTCTCACACCATCTCCACCATGGCCTTGATCACTCCGGTGGCCGGATTTAGCCAGGATGCAAACTGATCCTTCACCTGATCAAATCCAACCCGGTGAGTGATATAGGTAGTAGGATTTATCGATCCGTTTTTAATTGAACTGATCACATGATCAAAATCTTCACGCGTTGCATTTCGGCTGCTCATGAGCGTTGCTTCGCGTTTATGAAATTCCGGATGACTGAAACTGATCATCTCTTTCTGCAAGCCAATCAAAACATATCGACCACCGTGGGCCATAAAATTGAAAGCTCCATTAATCGCAGCCCGGCTTCCCGTTGCGTCCATAACTACAGTAGGCATATCGCCATGGGTGATCTCTTTCAATTGTTCCAGAACATTGGAGCTAGATCCATTAATCGTGAATGGGATCTTTAACTTTTGTTTACAGAACTGTAAGCGTGAATCAACCAGATCCAATGCAATCACCTGACCTCCGGCTATTCGGGCAACCTCCATCGTGCCTAATCCAATAGGACCTGCGCCAACCACCAGAACAAATTCTCCTGCTTTAATTCCGGCTCTTCGTACACCATGGGCGCCAATGGCCAGTGGCTCAATCAAAGCAAGCGAATCAACATCCAATCCGTCTCCATGAACCAATGAGTAGGAAGGCACCGACAAATACTCCACCATTCCCCCATCGATATGAACTCCTGATACCTGAAGACTTACACAACAGTTTGGTCTGCCATTCCGGCAAGCAATGCAGGTTCCACAATTGAAGTATGGAATGAACGTGGTGATTTCATTTTGCTTAAAATCATTTCTTCCATCAACCTCTACCAACTCGGCTGCCAGCTCATGGCCAAGAATTCTGGGATAATTAAAATAAGGTTGTGTGCCCTCAAAGGCATGAAGATCAGTACCGCAAATACCGATGCGTTTTATTTTCAGAATAGCATGATCCCTGGTGAGTGACGGTCGTTCCGATTCTCCATACTCAAAGTTTCCGGGTGAGATGCATGTTAACTTTTTCACGTAAGACAATACCGATTTTAGGAGACTACTTTTTTTGTTTCGCCAACTCCAGTGCCTTTGTGGTCGTGTAGTATTTGGCTAGCATGTTGGGCACTTCCCAATCCGGAATCGTATGGTTGTTGAGATATTCAAGAAATTTTTCCATCACGCGACCAAAGTGTGCTTCGTGTCCTTCCTTATATGAATCCGGCACGATCACTTCCCAACCGGTTTCAAGTTTCTTCAGCTCAACGCCTGAATACTTTGTTTGAACTGTTTTTAACTTTTCCATCAAAGCAGTTTCAAACTGAGCGTCATTCGCAAGCGGTTCAAAATAAAGAACTGGTTTATATTGTTGCTCTGCTCCTTGTTTGATAATCAGGTTTGCTTTTGTTCCACGCATGATGGAGTAATGAGTATCCCCTGCTCCTTCAGGAGCTTTGTAATTCCATATAACAGAAACTTTGGCGTGTACATTTTTCAATTTATAGTTGATCTCTCCGTTGGAATAGATTTTAAGAACGGTGTCGTTCACTACGTTCTCTTTTAAATAATCGGGGAAAGCATCAAGTTTAGTGATTGCCTTGAATTCACTCAATGTCATTTCAGTGATTGTTCTTTTGGCATTGATCAATTCAATGTCGTGGCTGTAATCTAAAACCTGCTCCGGAAAACATTCCCACTGCACCAGATCAACTAAGTGTGTCGTTACATCAACGATCCCCTCACCCTGCTGAGCCACATCCATAAACCACGCTGGACGCGTAAGAATGCTTCCTGAAACATATTTATAAAAGTGGTGAACGCTTTCTTTGGTTACGGAAGGATTGTCTGGTGTTCCTTCTTGTAACACACCGAACACATCCGGCATCATCGAAAATTCTTTTTGAAGCATCGTAGTGATTTCGAAGCGCTCGGTCATAATATCGTACAAGAGAAGATTATTTTGCTTCGCTGTTTCAAATGCACTTTTTAAAACTTCAAAGTCTTCTGCTTTGATGATCATGGGCTTGTCGGCCAATACATTAAAGCCTGCCTGCAATGACTTAGAAATGTATTCTGTCTTCTTCTTATTGTTTCCGGAAAGCACCACCACATTTCCAGCCTTTTGGTTGATCATTTCTTCAAAGAAATCATCGCCATAATAAACTTCTTCCTTCCAATGCGTAGGATTCTCAGCCCGTGTGTTAAATCCATCTATTCGCTTCAAATGAAATCCAACATCGGTTCCTTCCGGTGCATAAACATGAACCACAGAGTCGACATTGGCATACATCGACTTCTGCACCAGGGCCGCATGAAAATGTCCTGGATCGACTGTAATTAAACGAACAGCCTTGTCTGATTCTTTATTTTCTGTAGGACTTGAACAAGACATAACTAAGGCAAGAAAAGAGAGTTTGTAAATTGTTTTCATCAATATGATTATCGTGTTATACTAATATTTTCAATTCCATTGAATGGCATAGTAACTGCATTCAACAGTTCCATGATTTTTCAATCCATGCAGCACATTTGAATTCACATAGAGCAAATCGCCAGCTTTTGCTTTATATGATTTCTCGCCAATCAACATATTCACATTACCTTGTAAGACCAGAATAATTTCTTCAGCCTCATGCGTATGAGCCGGGTGACTGATAAAACCTTCTTTCAATGTGGTCACATGTATCTCAAACCGTTTTGCCATTGCCGTAGGTCTGTCAAAGTATGAACGTGTGCCACCCTTTTCTGCCAGCTTAAAGGTGAGCTTATTCCAATCTTTAACGAATGAGCCACCAGCTGATTTTCCCCGCGACTGATCAATAGGCAATTTCGATCTATACTTCATGATGTGATACGAGGAGCTTACCGTACCTTTGTTACTTATAGAATATTTTCCGGAAGGCATAATCATCGCCATACTTCCTTTGGCCAGGGAATAAGTAGAATCATTAACCGTTGTAGACAACGAACCGGAAATAATTAACAGCAAGTGTTCTTCGTTTTCTCGCACGGTAATCGTTCTTTTTTGTCGGGGTGCCATAACATTGGCGCTCACCTCAACAAATTCAAGATCATGACCACTCCCTGATAATAGTATGCTTGAAAAATTCTTTCCTCTAAAGGATTCAGCTGGCCATGGGTAAACACCAGATGGTACATCACTTTGCTGTGCCATGGCATAGACCGGAACCAAACTGATTAAGAAAAATAATCTCGCTATCATCAATACGATTCTTATTTGAGGCTCAGCGCGTATGGTTTCCTTTGAGGTCTGCTCAACATTTTGTTGGCCTCATCATCATTCTTAAATCGCTCTGTAGTTGGATCCCAATACACTTTCCGATCCAGTTTCATTACAATATGATGAACAAGACACGTAGAGCACGAGCGGTGGGCCTCTTCTACCGGAGCAATATTTGGTTTTTTATCGCGGATACTTTCCAGCCAATTGCCATGATGATCATTACTCACCATGAAATGAAATTCATTCGGGCCGATCGAACTTAAGTATTTTTGGATCGCTGGCATCCAATGGCTTCGTGCCATCTGAGTTGGTCACC
>JANOUH010000435.1:0-5432 GCA_031416795.1 Cytophagales bacterium
AAGTGATGACCAAGTTTCAGCTATTGGTCTATGATGCTCTAAATGATTAACACAAAACATTGAACGACTCCTGATCATGGACAAATTTGTTAAACATATCATTTCGTTTTCACTGAAGAATAAATTCTTTGTCTTCTTCTCCACTGCGTTGCTGATCATCGTGGGTATTTGGAGCTATGTGAAAACACCGCTGGAAGCTTTTCCGGATGTCACTAATACGCAGATCATTATCGTAACCCAGTGGAACGGACGTAGTGCAGAAGAAGTGGAGCGCTTTGTAAGCATTCCTATTGAAGTAGCGATGAATAGTGTGCAGCGCAAAACAAGTGTACGCTCTATTTCTATGTTTGGTCTTTCCGTAATGAAGATCATTTTCGATGATGACGTGGAGGACTTCTTTGCGCGTCAACAAGTAAACAACTTGCTGCGAAATGTGAGTTTACCGGAAGGTGTTGAGCCAGACGTTCAACCACCTTATGGACCAACTGGTGAAATTTTCCGATATACATTAAAAAGTGATCGTAATACCAGCGAGTTGCTAGCCTGGCAAGATTGGGTTATCGATCGTCAGTTAAGAGCAGTGCCCGGTGTGGCCGATATTGTTTCTTTTGGGGGTGCCAGAAAAGTGTATGAAGTAAACGTTAACCCTCTTCTACTTTCCAAGTACGACATCACACCACTAGAAGTATATGAAGCCATTGCCAAAAGTAATATTAACGTAGGTGGCGATGTCATTGAAAAAAATGGTCAGGCGTATGTGGTAAGAGGTATTGGCCTGTTGCAAAGCGTTGGAGATATAGAAAACATTTTGATTGAGGCCATTAACGATGTTCCTATTTTAGTTAAGAATGTTGCTTCTGTTAAAGTAGGTTCTCTGCCCAAGGTAGGGCAGGTAGGATTGGATGAGAATGACAACGTAGTGGAGGGCATTATCGTCATGCGCAAAGGAGAAAATCCTGCCCAAGTGCTTGCAAGAGTCAAAGCAAAAATCGCAGAGATTAATGAAAAAACCTTGCCCACGGATATCAAAATGGTCACATTTTATGATCGTGACAAGCTGATGGATTATTGCCGTGAAACAGTTCTTGGCAATTTGGTGGAGGGGATTCTTTTTGTAACCATCGTAGTGTTCATTTTCATGTTGGATTGGAGAAGCACAGTAATCGTATCTGTGATTATTCCGCTGGCGCTGCTCTTTGCTTTCATGTGTCTAAAACTGAAGGGCATGTCGGCTAACCTGTTATCGATGGGGGCGATAGACTTTGGTATTATCATCGATGGGGCCGTGGTGATGGTGGAAGGATTGTTTGTATTGCTGGCCCACCGGGCTCAAGAAATCGGAATGCCGCAGTATAATAGTCTTTCGAAATTAGGTCTTGTCAAGAAGGCAGGATCGGAATTGGGAAAAGCGATCTTTTTCTCAAAACTCATCATCATTACCAGTCTTGTCCCTATTTTTTCGTTCGAAAAGGTGGAAGGAAAAATGTTTTCTCCTCTTGCTTACACTTTGGGATTTGCATTATTAGGCGCATTACTTTTCACACTTACATTGGTGCCCGTGTTGTGCAGCATTCTGTTTGATAAGGATGTTAAAGAACGCCACAATCCGGTGGTGAATTTCTTTAACAAAATAGTTTCCAGCGGATTTGCCTTCACGTTGCGAAATAAGAATAAAAGTTTTTGGGCTGCCATGATCATCATTGCTGCCAGCACATTCTCTTTTAAATTTTTAGGTTCTGAATTTTTACCAACGTTAAATGAAGGCGCCTTATGGGTAGAAGCGAAACTGCCCATGAGTAGTTCAATAAATGAAACAGTAAAATTTGTTCGCATCTTCAGGCATGAGTTAAACGAATTTCAAGAAGTGGAATCAGTACTCTCGCAAATCGGTCGATCCAATGATGGCACAGATCCATCAGGATTCTTTTATGTGCAATGCCAGGTAAACTTAAAGCCGCATAAAGAATGGGATCGGGATATTACTACCGATCAACTCATTGAAGAGATGGATAAAAAACTGAGACAATACCCGGGTGTAGTCTACAATTATTCTCAGCCAATTATTGATAACGTAGCCGAAGCGGTAGCTGGAATCAATGCCTCGTTGGCAGTAAAGATTTTTGGTGATAACCTGGATGTCCTTAATTCCAAAGCAGATTCTGTTGCAGCTATTTTAAGAACCGTGAGAGGTGTGAAAGACTTAGGTATCCTTCGCAACATTGGTCAGCCTGAACTGAGTATTACACTTAATCAGAGCAAGATGGCTGCCTATGGTATTAATATGGCCGATGCTGAAACCGTAATCGAGATGGCAATAGGAGGGAAGACAGCAACACGATTCTTTGAACAGGAGAAAAAATTTGATGTGCGTGTGCGTTACGAAGGAGAGTATCGCAAATCAGAGCTCGAGATCAAGAATTTGAAAGTACCTTCGATTAAAGGCAATAAAGTGCCATTGAAGGAGATAGCCGAAATAAAAGCAGTAACTGGTCCGGCTTTCATTTATCGCGATAATAACAAGCGATTCATTGCAATTAAGTTTTCCATTCGCGAACGTGATCTGGGCAGCACCATTGCAGAAGCACAGGAAAAAGTAGACGCACAAGTTTCGATTCCTCGTGGTTACAGCGTAGCCTGGACCGGTGAATTCGAAAACCAGGTAAGAGCCCAACAGCGCTTGACAGAGGTAGTTCCGATTTGTCTTGTACTTATTTTCTTTTTGTTATTTGTAGCCTTTGGCAATGTGAGAGATGCCGGTCTTGTATTGGTCAACGTACCGTTTGCTATGATGGGCGGAATTTTAGCCCTTCACATTACGGGCACCATATTCAGTATATCGGCAGGTATCGGATTCATTGCATTATTTGGTCTCTGCATTCAAAATGGTGTAATTCTGATCTCGGTCTTTAAAAAGAATCTTCAAAGCGGAATGCCCATGCAAGGTGCATTGATAAGGGGAGTTGCAGAACGAACCAGACCAGTAGTCATGACGGCTATTATGGCAGCTATTGGTTTAGTGCCAGCAGCGATATCAACGGGCATTGGTTCAGAAACTCAAAAACCCCTGGCGATTGTGGTGATTGGTGGACTCATCAGTGCAACCATACTTACACTTTTGATTTTTCCATTGGTATTTCAGTGGGGTTATCGAAACACTACTTCTGTAAAAGTGAAAGGTATACACACGAAAGACTTTGAGGATTACGAAGGATAGAAAGTTTATTTTTGTCACGGCCCGAAAGAGCCGTGACATTTTTTAAGTGTTTATTGCACCTTAGTGAAAAAAGTACTTCTTAGTTTTTATTTGATCGTTCAATCATTGAACTTGTTCGCACAAGAGCAAGACCGATTGACTGAACTTACTGTGGATCGTCCTGGCATTGCCGAATCTCCTTTTACGGTAGCTCCACGAACGTTTCAGTTAGAGACCGGTTTTGATTATTATAAGAGAACGAGCGGGGAGATTTACTTTCTCCCCGTTACTCTTTTTAGAATGGGCCTGAGCAATAATACTGAACTACGTATTTCGGCAAAAAATATTCTTGACAAAACCTCCACTCAAAAACTAAAGGGGTTCTCTCCGCTTACCGTGGGAATAAAAACTCATATCATTGAACAACGTGGCTGGATTCCTGAAACGGATATTCTGGTGGATCTGATCATCCCCTTGAGTAACGCTGATTTGCAACCTGCAAAAATGGGTCATGATGTTCTTTTGCTTTTCCAAAACGATCTGTCTTCTAAAGCAGCGATTAACTACAATGTAGGTTTGATCTGGGATGGGTTCTCCAATGAAAGTCTTTTCACCGCTTCCTTTTGTTTTAATTATCTGCCTACCAATAAAGTTGGTCTGTTCGTGGAGTACTTCGATTTTTTACGAATGAAGGGCGCTAAGGAGCATGGCATAGACGGTGGCTTTACATTTTTATTATGGCCACTTGTGCAAGCTGATTTTTCAGCAGGTGTTAGCTGGGCAGATGGCAGCCAAAATCATTTTGTATCTTCCGGCATCTCATTTCGCATTGAATAACTATGAATACACCTCTGAACATACCCCTCTCAACAAATCCAAGAATTGTTATCGTTGGAGGCGGCTTTGGAGGAATTGAATTAGCTAATAAATTAAAAAATAAACCTTTCCAGATTGTTTTGCTGGACAAGCATAATTATCATGCTTTTCAACCACTACTTTACCAGATTGCGACAGCTGGCTTAGAATCCTATTCCATTGCTTCGCCCTACCGCGCCCTATTTGAGCGACACAATAATTTGGTTTTCAGAATGGCAGAAGTCACCGAAGTAGTTCCATCTGAACAAACGATCAGAACCACGATAGGTGATTTGAAATACGACTACCTGGTGATCGCTAGCGGATCGACCACCAATTTTTTTGGTATGCAGGATGTGAAGCAACATGCCATGGCTATGAAATCAATTCCGCAAGCCCTGGATATACGGAGTATGCTCATTCAAAACTTTGAAAAAGCAGTTAACCTGGAACATAAAAGTGATGAACAGGAAAGTTTTATTGATATCGTGATCGTAGGTGGTGGTCCTACGGGTATTGAAACGGCCGGTGCTTTGGCAGAATTGCGCAATCATGTATTACCCACCGATTACCCCGAAATAGATTTTAAAATGATGGACATCTATTTGGTAGAGCTAGGACCGCGATTGCTTGCAGGAATGTCGGAGGAGGCATCTTCGAAGACAAAACAATTTCTGGAAGAGTTAGGGGTGCAGGTTTGGCTCAATACCGGATTGGTTTCTTACGATGGATATAAAGCTGTTTTTAATAACGGAAAAACAATTCTTACCACCTCACTCATTTATGCCGCAGGAGTAGCGGGTGTAGTCCCGAAAGGATTCAACAAAGAATCAGTAGGAAGAGGCAACCGGTTAAGTGTTGATAGTAAACTTCGGGTAAAGGGTTACACGAATATTTTTTCTATTGGCGATGTTGCCTCTTTTATACCGGAAGGGAAACAAGTGCCGCTGCCTATGGTCGCTCCTGTAGCGATGCAAATGGGAACTTATCTGGCGAACTATTTAAAGAATGGTGTCAAAGATCAGTATCCTGATTTTTTTTATAAAGATCAAGGTAGTATGGCCACGATTGGAAAACATAAAGCGGTGGTCGATCTGAAATACTGGAAGACGCAGGGAACCATGGCCTGGTTCATTTGGATGTTTGTTCACCTCATGTCTCTAGTGGGTTTTGGAAGTAAAATATTCGTTTTTCTCAGATGGGCCCAGGCCTATTTGGGTTCTGATAAAAAGCATCGGCTCATCATCAGGCCTTACCGCAAGCCAACTCCTGAATAAGAACCAAACAATTAAAACCACGCCACTAAATTTTACTGCCCGGCCAACTGAATAGAAAACATCTCATCGGGTGATAAAAGTTGGTTGATAAATCCAGTATAGAGTCG
>JANOUH010000436.1:0-2196 GCA_031416795.1 Cytophagales bacterium
GACACTTGTGATAGTGGACTCATCACACCATAATAAGACACCTGAATACTATCGAGCATAGAAGGATTTGCTTTTCCTGCGCGGATCTTGGCCAGCTCTTGACCTACGTGCACGATCGCTTTGCTCATTTGTTCTTTTGCGTCTTCCAGGTATAATTCAAGTTCTTCCATAAGAATGAGATTTATAATGATTAGCTGATTAATGTCCCGGCATCTTCACCTTGCACCACCTTCAGGAGGTTGCCTTTCTTGTTCATATCAAAAACAATGATGGGCAATTTATTTTCCTGGCAAAGGGTGAATGCCGTCATGTCCATAATGTTGAGTTTCTTTTGATACGCTTCCTGAAAGCTCAGTTGGTGATAGCGTACGGCATCCGGGTGTTTTTCAGGATCTTTGTCATACACTCCATCCACGCGAGTTCCTTTTAACACCACACCTGCCTGAATTTCAATAGCGCGTAAGCTGGCTGTTGAGTCGGTGGTGAAATATGGATTACCGATACCTGCACCGAAGATTACAATTCTTCCTTTTTCAAGGTGACGGATGGCTCTGCGTCTGATGAATGGTTCGCACACTTGTTCCATTTTTATACCGGCCATCAATCGCGTATACATGCCGTGTCTTTCCAATGCACTTTGAAGCGCCATTGCATTAATCACCGTGGCCAACATTCCCATGTAATCACCTTGCACGCGGTCGATGCCCAAGGCTTCGGCCTGACCACCACGAAAAATGTTTCCGCCTCCGATTACAATCGCAATTTCAACCCCCTGCTCTTTTATCGTCTTGATCTCGGCCGAGTACTGCTCAAGCACAGCCGGATCGATGTTGCTGTTTTTGGAACCCATCAGGGCTTCACCGCTGAGTTTGAGGAGAATGCGTTTGTACTTCATGTGTAGGGTTGGTTCTCTTTTAAAACCTCGTAAATATGGTCAGAAAGGGCCGATTTTTGAGAATGAATTTTGATTTTATAATCAGTAAACTCAAAAGTCGACCAAAACAATATTGGTTTTGGATTTCATTTTAATAAAATCCTTATCATAAGTATAAAGTGGCATATTGAGACACATGGCTGTTGCCAAAATAATAGAGTCCGAAATTTTGAATTGTTTTTCAATGCGCACCTCAATGGCCAATTCCTTAATCGGTTTAATCAGATCAACTACATAAATTTTTGAGAAGAAATCTTTTATCAGTGCTCTCTCCTTTAATGAAAGTTTAGATGAGGCCAATGTTTCGATTTCAACGATGCCAGAAGTCCAGATGGTCTTGTTATCAAGAACATCAAGTGCTGCTGGGTGTCCATTAAATAGGTTAATGATTAAACTCGTATCAGCAACAAGAGATTCAATCATTTTCCCTTATACTTTTCTGATATGAAAGGCCATCTATTTCAAAATTAACCTTACCAAAATATTTTTTCAGATCGACTTTATTCGACCCTTTTGGCAATTTTTTCAATGCCTCATGGACTTTTTTGCGAGATGATTTTTTTTTGATTTTGATGACCATCTTCTGTGAATTCTTTAAAATCAAATATACAGCTTTATTGATTTAGCTGAAAATCAATTCTTTAGTTAACAGATCAACCCAACAATTTCGGATGCTTCTTCAAATTCATCAAAATATCATTCGTCATTTCTTCCAATCCAAACTGATGTTTCCAACCCCAATCAGCTCGTGCAGGAGAATCATCAATAGATTTGGGCCACGAATCAGCAATGGCTTGCCGGAAATCTGGCTTATAGGTAATGGTAAAATCGTGAATGTGTTTCTTAATGGTTGAGGCTATCTGGGCAGGACAAAAACTCATGGCGCCAATGTTGTAGCTGGAGCGGATCTTTACTTTTTCTGCCGGGGCTTCCATCAGATCCAATGTTGCTTTCACGGCATCATCCATATACATCATAGGCAGATAAGTATCAGCAGCCAGAAAACATTCGAACTTTTTTTCTTTTAACGCCTTGAAATAAATGTCCACCGCATAATCAGTAGTGCCACCGCCTGGAGGCGTTTTATATCCGATCAAGCCCGGATAACGAAGACTGCGCACATCAACACCATATCGTCTGAAATAATATTCGCACCATAGTTCACCGGCCAGTTTAGTAATGCCATACACCGTGGTGGGATCCATAATCGTGTCTTGCGGTGTATTTTGTTTGGGAGTTGTTGGTCCAAAGGCAGCGATGGA
>JANOUH010000437.1:0-2390 GCA_031416795.1 Cytophagales bacterium
TTAGAAAAGATGGAATCACCCGAAAGTGCATCACCTTTCATTTTGGCAATCGAAGCAATGGAATATGTTTTGCCTGAACCAGGTTTCTTAAAATGGTTTGCCGCTTGCACCCTCACCCCTAAATCCGGGTTATTGAAAATCCATGCTTCCACCTCAGGAAATAATTCTGATGGTAATATATTCTCGGCACGCATACTTAACAACATTTGGCCACCAATAGCATCCTTAGCCATTGTTTGCGCATTCCATTTTTTTTCATCGAACGATTGGCGCTCATCCAGAATAATTCCTCTCTTCACTTTCATGGCGCTCAATGTGCGGGCATGTTCTAAATCAAGACCAACACCAACGTTTTTCCAGTTGATCAGATTGAACCAATCATTACTTTGCCGGAAAGCCAACCAATACGTGGCTTGTTCGGCAATGACTGAATCTTTACTTTTTGTCAAGTCAATCATCGCCAGCACGGATTCTTTTTTTGGTATAAAGGCGAGCGCTGTAACCGATGCCATTCTTTCCTTTGAGGAAAGTTCAGAAGACGCTGCCCTTGCTTCGAAATCCGGGACGGCTGCTGCCGGATGTAATCGCCATAGGATAGAAGCGAGTTGCTCATTCCATTCTTCGGGTTTTTGGTTATCACCACCGAAGCGTGTTTTTATTTCAGGATATAATTCTTCTTCATGACCCTCACAGGCTGAGCCAAGTGTTTCAAGATACCACCGATCCTGGCCATCATACTTTTCCATCAACTTCAACAGAATGGGTTTTGTTTTTTCAAAAGGAAGATCGCGCAAAGCCACGGCTACTTCTCTTCGAACAAATGGTGATGGATCATCAGAAAGTCTTTCAGCTAGCGGAATGATATCCTCTTCAACTTGTCGCAGGGCTCTAAAGGCAACGGCCCTTATTTCAGAATTTGAATGTTCAAGAAGTTTCAACGTTTCTACTTTCCCGTTTTCACCCAATTGAGAAAGTAACCATACAGCGCGCGCCTGATGATAAGGATTGGTGCTATTCAATAAACTTTTAACCTCATCGACTGCACTTTCGCCTTTAGCTTTTAATTTTTCAAATCCCTGATACCGAATATTGATCGCTGGATTTTTCAACGCTTCCATTTGACCAGCAGTTGATGTAAGATCAATGTTGGGAGCTTTCGGATTTTTACCTTTAGCCGTGATACGATATATCCTTCCGTAGCCAACAGAGTCCTGCATTTGATGACCGCCTACCACAGGATCATGCCAGTCGGCAATGTAGATAGCGCCATCTGTGCCAATAGTTACATCGCTGGGGCGGAACCATTTAGTGTTGCTCGCATTTTGTACGGAGTCATTCCACACATAGCGTTCGTTATCCTGTGGGAGTGATGTAATTAGATTCGTTCTCTTGCCAATGTCGTAGCCTGAGTTTTTGAGTGTTGGCTTGTAACCAAAAATTACATTGCGTCCTGCTTCAGCGCTAAGCACCATGCCGAGGTACTGCTCACCTAATGCATCGCTTTCATTCACAGTCACACCCGTGGGTGAACCTGCACCAGTCTGATCTCCCGCAGGCATCACCCCAGGATTATCCTGATGCCAGTGTGCTTCAAAAATATCCTGGCCGGGCCGTTGGTCCGCTTGCCAATAGCGTGTGCCATCGCTGCTGAAGTAGCCGGCATTTCCACCTTCCATCAACCATGATGTGCGACACGCAACCACCTGATCATCGTTATCATTCTGCCAGAGGTTTCCGTAAGAATCTACCATCACTTCATAGGAGTTTCTGAAATTATGGCCCATTACTTTTAGCCCCGTTCCATCGGGTTTGATTCTTAATGCAAGGCCACCCACCCAAATGCGACCATCATCACTTTTCATGTTGCCTTGGTTGGTGAGGTTATAAGGTGTTCCACCGGTGTACACACTACCCGATCTCAGCGTCCATCCGGATTTATCGGTTACGACATGAGGTCCAGCGTTTCCTGTATTAAAATAAAAATTACCATCAGGTCCGGCCACCAACGAATGAAGAGAATGATCATGATCCTTTCCTCCAAACCCTGTGAGAAAAATTTCTTTAGAATCTGGTTTATCATCACCATCGGCATCCGTGTAAACAATTAAATGAGGCGCGCACGATACAAATATTTTATTACCGATCACGGCAATGCCCATAGGGGAAATCAAATCTTTATCTTCTACAAAAAGTGTTGAAACATCGGCCTCGCCATCGCCATCGGTATCTTGCAAGATCATGACCCGGTCACCTTTTGGATGATGTAAAAAATGGGTGGAGTCGTTGTTGAAGTTGCGATAGTTGACGGCTTCCGTTATCCAGATGCGACCTTTGATGTCAACATCCATATTGGTGGGATTATAAAATAGGGGAGACTGCGCCCATAGGGT
>JANOUH010000438.1:0-4544 GCA_031416795.1 Cytophagales bacterium
CGCTATTTTTTCAGTTATTATATTGATTAGTACAGTTCCGAATTCAATCCTTCGGTACTCCACGGTAGTGCTTTCTGCTGATTAGATTTACTACGAAGCTGTCATACCGGTCGGGTGACTTATTCTTTTTAACACCACTCATGCTAAACCCGAACCGGTATCTCGCACGGTGTGCAGAAAAGTTTTTTTATAGTTGCGTTCGTATTTCAATTCATTGGGATTAACTTGACCGCGATGACATTTCTTCAATTGATTTGATCTGCCAGTGGTGTAGATCGGTTGAGTATATCAAGCCGGATCAACATCAAACACAATCCTGGCACTGCGATATTCTTTGATCTCTAAAAGTTGCGATGCCGTGTTGCTCAGTGTGTTTTTTATTTCATGAAGTTTTCCCTGATCGCGGTTGATCTTCACCATGATGGCCATCAGATATTCATTTCTCATTTTAGAAATCATCGGTTCACCCGGACCGAGAATTCGTATGCCTTTCAATTGACCTTTTAATTCACTGGCAAACTGATCCGATAACGCAACGGCAATTTTCTTGTCGGTGTGTTTTATGGTGATTTCAACCAGGCGTGTGTAAGGTGGGTAAAAATGCTCCTGTCGGTCCAGTAGTTGATCTTGCAAAAATGCTTGCACATCATTTTCAATCACGTAACGAAAGAGAAGATGATTGGGATCGGAGGTTTGCAATACTACTTTTCCTTTCTTCTCTCTGCGGCCCGCGCGGCCACTCACTTGTGTGATCAGTTGAAACGCTCTCTCATACGAACGAAAATCCGGGAAGTGCATCATACGATCCGTGTCAAACACACCCACTAAACTTACGCGATCAAAGTCGAGGCCCTTGGTCACCATTTGTGTGCCGACTAAAATATTCGTTTCACCACTTTCAAATCCTTCGATGATGGTTTCGTAGCCAGTGCGCGATCGTGTGGTGTCTAAATCCATGCGTTGAATTTTAGCTTCTGGAAAATGCAGCTTTAATTCTTCTTCCAGTTTCTCCGTTCCATATCCCAGCGTAAGTATTCGTTTTGAACTACAGGTGGGGCATTGTTTGGGAAGTTCTTCTCTGTATCCGCAGTAATGGCAAATCATCGCATGCCGATATTGATGATAGGTGAGGCTTACCGAACAATTGATACACTTCGGTATCCAGTTGCAATCTTCGCATTGCACCATGGGTGAGTAGCCTCTGCGGTTCTGAAACAAAATGACCTGTTCATTTTTCTTCAGCGCATCTTTTATTTCGTTGAGGAGGAGGGAAGAGAATTCTCCTTTGTTGGTCTTGCGTCTTTTCTCTTGCGAGAGATCAGCAAAAACAATTTCGGGCAATTGTGCTTCTCCAAAACGTTCTAGTAAAGTTACCAATCCATACTTGCCCGACTTAGCCTGGTAGTAAGACTCCACCGAAGGTGTAGCACTTCCTAACAATACTTTCGCGTGATGAATCTGGGCCATCACCATGGCCACATCACGCGCATGATAGCGGGGAGCGGGATCATGTTGTTTGTAGGAGGAATCATGTTCTTCATCTACGATGATCAACCCCAGGTTATCAAAAGGAAGGAAAATGGCTGAGCGAACTCCTACCACAAAACGAAACTTACCAGTGAGTACACCATTCCATACCTCTACGCGTTCGTTGTCCGAAAACTTGGAGTGATACACACCCATTTCAGAGCCGAACATTTTTTTTAGTCGCTGAACGATTTGCGTGGTGAGGGCAATCTCGGGCAAGAGATACAAAACTTGTGATCCACCTTCCATTGCTTTGCGGATCAGGTCGATGTAGATTTCTGTTTTACCGCTGCCGGTTACTCCGTGAAGAAGTGTAGCCGTATGTTCTTCAAAGCCTTTCAATATTTCATTACGAACTTTCTCTTGTGTTTCGCTAAGGAGCACCGGATGGTTGAGTGCGTTGTCAGGAAAACCAAAGCGGGGAACGATCACTTCAAATTCTTCAAGTACTTTATTTTTGATCAACGTGCCGATGGAAGATTCTGAAATTTCTCCATCCATTAGTTTTGATTTGGGAAGGCCTTGCAGATTTAATTCAGGATGAGAAAACACGGGCACTTCCTGCAAGTATTTTAACAACGCTGCTTCCTGCTTGGGCTTGGTAGAAAATTTTTCGAACAATGCTTCGAGGCTTTTCTTATTGGCGTGCTCCGGGTTAATGCGTATATGCTTTTCTGTCTTCGGTTTGAATTTTTCTTTCACCTGCTCAAACAAGATGATGGCTTCCTTCGCGGATAGAGATTTTAAAATGCTGTAAATGCTTTTTGCTCCCAGCAGTTTTGATACATCAGAATAACTGAGTGTGTCCGACTTGAGTCGTGCAATTAATATTCGTTCCTTCTCTGAGAAATCGAAATCTGATTCTTCGATATCGAAGCCCGGTCTCAATTGCACCATCGATTCACTCGAGAGTTTTAATCCGGAAGGCAACGCGGCATTCACCACTTCACCCATCGTGCACAAATAGTAATCGGCAATCCACTGATAGAGTTGAAACTGAGGTGCATAAATCACTTCATGCTCATCCAGCAGTTCCAGAATGTATTTTGCTTCGTAATCTTTGGGTGGTTGATGATGTATGGTCACCACAATACCCGTATGTATTTTCTTCTGACCGAAGGGAACAATCACACGCTGACCTACTTTCACTTTCTCCTGCCATTCCTTCGGCACGCGATACGTAAATAGCCTGGCGATAGGCACCGGCAACACGATCTCCGCAAAACGGGTGTCTTCGTCAGTAGGGTTAAATAGATCGGCTCCGGTTGTGCTCATTCTTAGGGTGCTAAGTTAAGTGATTTGATTTAAGTAGTTATACCTTCGTGTATCTTAGTGACTTAGGGCCTTCGTGGTTCAATAAGTTTGGGAACCACCAAGTCGCGAAGGCACAAAGCGTCACTAAGAAATTAACCTGGATTAAGATCGCACCACTTTACCCGTGATCCGGAATTAAAATCCAACCCATTCCGTTAATTTGCTATCACATGAAGCGTAGAAATTTTATTTCACATTCACTTTTAGGAATCAGTACCATGAGCACACTAAGTTCTTTTATGAATTCGATGGACGATTTAACACCATCGGAACAAAACATGCCGGCATTATTTATCGGGCATGGTAGCCCCATGAATGCCATCGAACATAATGATTACAACCGCTCGTGGGCAGAGCTTGGAAAAAAACTTCCACGCCCAAAAGCGATTCTCACGATATCAGCACACTGGCTCACACGCGACACACGGGTAACGGCCATGGAGCGTCCGAAGACCATTCACGACTTCGGAGGATTTCCGCAAGCACTTTTTGATGCACAATATCCCGCACCGGGCTCGCCCGATTTTGCTGCGCTTACTAAAAAAATCGTCACCAAAACAACGGTACGCTCCGATCATGAATGGGGACTCGATCATGGCACATGGAGTTTTTTATTGTCGATGTATCCGCAAGCCGACATACCGGTATATCAACTGAGTTTGGATTATTACAAACCCATGCAATACCATTATGAGCTGGCTCGCGAACTTCGTGAGTTGAGAAAGAAAGGTGTGATGATCATTGGCAGTGGTAATATTGTCCATAACCTGAGGCTGTTGAATTTTTCAGGCAAGCCTTACGATTGGGCTACCGAGTTCGATGAAAAAATTAAATCATTTCTTGTTGATAAAAATCACGAAGGAATTATCCAATATGATAAGCTTGGCAATGCCGCGCACATGTCGGTGCCTACCCCTGATCATTACCTGCCGTTAATTTATTCTATTGCTCAACAAGAGAAGAATGAAGAGATATCCTTTTTCAATGAGAAGACCGATATGGGTTCGGTTTCGATGAGGTCGTTTGTGATAAGTTAGACTTACCCCTTCGTGTTTCTTTGTGGCTTTGGGTTCTTTGTGGTTCAAAAGATATGGAACCACGAAGCCACCAAGGCACCAAGAGTCACAAAGAAAATTATTCTCAAAAAAATTTATTTTTCAACCACTTTAATCAGCGTTCCCTCACTAAGTTTATCATTCAACAGCATTCCTTTGTTAGTATAGATTCTATTATAATTGCTCGGTAAGTTGAAGCTTCGTTAAATCAAAGCCCTTTTCTTTCAATCGGAAAAGAATTTGCTGGTAAGTGGCATCCTGTATTTTTGGTGTTCTGGAGAGTATCCACAAATATTTTTTGTTGGGATGGCTAACTACTGCATAGCTATAATCGTCTGCCAGGTCTATGATCCAGTATTTCCCTTTGAAGGGCCAGAAGAATTGCACCTTCAATTTTGCATTACCTGAATTTTTTTCAACGAATGCTTTCCCCTTGATGGAAGATGGCTTCCCGGTAAGGCCGCCTTTGTTGCAACGGTTTTCCACAATCACATATCCTTTTTCGCTCCAGGTATATTCAGCCGTGGTGCCATGACATCCTTTTTGAAATCGTTGAGGATAAGAAGCAATCTCATACCATTTGCCAGCATACTTTTTTAAATCCACGCTGGGAACCGTTTGCAGTGTTTGTGATTTCAAGGTTGTTGT
>JANOUH010000439.1:0-14988 GCA_031416795.1 Cytophagales bacterium
CGCTGAAGCGAAAGCTCTTTTGCCGAACCTGAGCCTTTTACTACATCGGAGCTTAGTTCAAAGAAATTTTTACTTGGCCCCATAGAGATGATCTTTCCTTGCCCATTGCCATTGGTGTGTCCATGCAATTTGATACGGTATCCCGGGTTACTCTTCATCATATCCAACAACTTGCCCAGTTCATATTTAGATTCGGACTGCATGACAGTGGCATCATTGAAGAAATAAACATTATAAAGGGTTTCAATGTCACCTTTATGAAGCCTATCCAGATCAAACTTAATTACATAGTGATCCTTATCCCATTCAACATAATCCGGGATGCTGTCTTTTAGTGCTTGCAGGCTGAGATCATGTTGAACTTTTCGATATCCTAAGGACGACCCGACAAGCGTTACCTTTCCACTCTTTGTTTTAGGATATGGAATTGATACCAATTGATTCGCTTTTTCCTTCTTTAATAAAGTGGATCGTTCAGCATCAATAATTTCTACTTCTCCTTCAATAGGCTCGCTATTGGTAGGATTATATAGATACAAGAAAACTTTTGCGTCCGTTGCCGGTGGCGCCTCCACTTTCTTTTTTTCTTCGCCATTTATTTCAATTTCAACTTTCTCCGAAACGAGCTGCTTCTCTTCAGTCTCACTCTTTACTGGTAAAATTACTTGTTGCTCCTTTTTTTCTTCAACAACTTTCACGGCTTGAGTTTCCTCCTTTGGCTGAGTTTCTGCTATAGGAGGATTATCCTTAAGAATCCTAACCCACGCCTTTTCAAAGCCTGCTTCCTTGCGTGTGCTCAGCATTTTATGAATCGACTCATCGAAGTCGGAATAGAAATCAAGGTATACGTAATAGAAGTTCCGGGATAAATCGTATCCGTGTTTTGAGTGCAGACCACTTTGATTAAGTTTTTCTGAGTAGTCAGTCATATATTTTTCCTGACCGACACGATAGGCTGCCACTACAATATAGTAGCCTTTGGGTAAGGCCTCGCCTTGGAATGGTTGCTGGCTTGCCGAAATAAGGGCATATCCAAGCAAAGCCATAATTAAAGCACATCTTCTCATAAATCCGGATTTTGGTTAATTAAAGATTACTGAAAAACATGAGTTTTCCTATGATGATCTTCACCTGACAGTAAACAAAGTCTTTAAAAAACCTTGTCCATAGCCGATCATTTGAACAAAAACAGAGGGAATACTCAATAATGTTACTTTAAAAGAGTGTGTAGAGATGAAACAATCTATGGCAACCAACAAAACGTATACACCATACGCAAAAGATAAAAGCTGAGCTGTTGATGGTATGAATAGATACAAAATCGGTATTGTCAGTAAACCCAGGAGAAAAAAAGCAGGGAACCAATGAGTGATTTTTACTTCACCCCGATGTTTGCGTCCTACCAATATTCTTCCTTTTCCAAAATTCGAAACCTGTTTGAAAAACTCAGATAGTGATGTTCTCCTTTTATGAAAGACAAACGCTTCCGGAATGAGAGCGGTTTTGAAGCCCAACTTCCTGATACGTATGCTTAATTCAATATCCTCCGCAAAGCGATCAAAATGAAAACCATTTGTCTTTTCAAATACTTCGCGAGTGATACCCATATTAAAACTGCGAGGTTGAAATGATTTTTGTTTTTCCCCACGAATTCCACCGGTAGTAAGTTTGGATGACATCGTGAATGCCATGGCTTGCTGCAGTGGACTAAAATCTTTCATGCCACGATCGGGTCCACCCCAGGCATCTACCTTTTCATTTTTCAAAAATGTCTCTACCCATTCAAAATAATGAGGTGGCAGAATGCAATCGCTGTCAAAGACCACAAAATATTTACCACGTGCTTTTTCAAAGCCAAAATTTCTGCTTGGACCAGGACCCGTGTTGGGCTTAAAGAAATATTGAATTGAAAGCTTGCCCGCATATTGCTCAAACACCTTCTCGCTGCTAAGTGTGGAGCCATCTTCCACCAACACGACTTCAAAATCCTGAAAGGTTTGTCGGGTCAGACTTTCTAAAAGTTCAGCAACCTCGTGCGGACGATTATAAACCGGAACAATTACCGAATAGGTGGGCAGACTCATGAGTGCAAAAATAGTGATTAAGCCGGATTACGCTTTGGATATTATGTCTAAGTAAAATGCCTTTATAACTCTCTCTTCTTTTCTTACCTTTCTTAAAATCATTATAATGAAAGCCATCGTCACTTCCATCATCCTGCTTATGGCATTCCATGCCTTCGCTCAGAAAAAAAATTATGATAACGATACCAAATCCATCGAGTCGACTATCACCACATTATATGAGGTGATTTCAGGCGGGCCTGATGTTCAAAGAGACTGGGATCGTTTTAAAAATTTATTCAAGCCTGAAGGACGACTGATTCCAACCCGAAAAGATGATCAGGGAAACATGATTATAAAAGCACTTACTCCTGATGAATATATTAAAGTTTTCACTCCAAGAATACCGATCGGTTTTTTTGAGCGTGAGTTAAACCGTGAAGTTGAAGAATTTGGAACTGTTGTGCATGCATTCAGTACCTATGAAACCAGGGATAAAAAAGATGGTCCTGTTACCAATCGCGGCATCAACAGCATTCAACTTTTCAAAGACAAAGACCGCTACTACATCGTGAATATTTTCTGGTGTGCCGAGAGCATGGGATTTGAATTACCTAAAAAATATTTACCAAAAAAATGAGATGGTTAAGAAAAGTTTAAAAGTTGCTCTCATCACTTTTACAATTATTATTGGATACGTAGTGCTGGGCATTTTAGTTCCTGCTGGAATGTTTAAAACAATCGAACCACATTTTGCAGGAAATATTACTCGACTCGAATTATCCGTAGCCGGACCAGAAGATATCACCATCGATCAGGAAACTGGTCTTGCCTTTATTTCAGTGGATGATCGCAGGGCAAACAGGCATAACCCCGGTAGCGTTCAAGGTGCAATATTAATTTTGAACCTTAAAGATTCCCTGCCCGCCATCCGTAATGTTACTCCAGCCAGCCTTACTGATTTTCATCCTCACGGAATATCATTATGGAAGGACACAGACAAACGCACGTTTCTATTTGCTGTCAACCACAGTCAAAACAACAAGGAGCATTTTGTTGAAAGATTTGAATGGAGAAATGATAGCCTGATGCACCTGGAAAGTATAAAGGATGTAGAACTAATGACCAGTCCGAACGATGTTACTGCCGTTGGCGAGCGATCATTTTATGTGACCAACGATCATGGGTATAGTGAAAAGGGTCTTGGACGAACACTCGAAGAATATCTTCAACGGGCGATCTCCTATGTAAATTATTTCGATGGCAATTCTTTTAAGAAAGCAGCTAGCAACATAGCGTACGCTAATGGCATTAATCACTCCGCAGATTACGCTAAGATATTTGTCGCCTCTCCTACAGGGGGAAAGGTGTTTATCTACAATCGTGATCTGATTACAGGGGCCCTCAACCTAAGCGAAGAAGTGATGGTAAATACTGGAGTTGATAATATTGAATTGGACGAATCCGGAGCATTATGGATAGGATGCCATCCGCAGTTGTTAAAGTTTGTGGCATATGCTGCTGACCCTGCTAATTTTTCTCCATCTCAGGTTATTAAATTGACTCAGGATAGCCTGGGCAAATACCAGACAGAAGAGGTTTTTCTAAATGATGGAACTTCTTATTCAGGATCAACTGTAGCTGCTGTATATAAAAAGAAATTACTCATTGGGTCTGTCTTTGAAAAGACCATGCTTGTTTGCACTCCCAGCAAAAAATAGTATCTGAGTACTTTGATTAAAATGTCAGAAAATAATTAAGTGATAAGCAAATAAGATTATTAAAAATGAAAAACATAGCTGCTCTACTCTTTCTCCTGATCATTTTTTCTTCCGTTCAGGCACAACGATCTAAAAACTCTAACCTGGATGAAATCGCCAGTAAGCATGCCGTAAACTCTTTCAAAGAATTTTATGAGTTACTTAGCCTGAGTAACGATGCTCACTTTCCGGAAGACATTGAAAAAAATATTCAATGGTGTGAGACTGCTTTTGCAAAAAGAGGCTTTACTACCAGGCGACTCAATACAGCTACCGTTCCACTTTTACTAGCCGAACGATCAGTTAAAAACCCAAACAAGGCAGCGAAGACTGTATTGATTTACTTACAAATTGATGGTCAGCCCGTGAACCCCGCACAGTGGCAACAAGAGAGCCCATGGAAGCCTACCTTAAAAGAAAAAGATACTAGTGGAAAATGGAATGCGATTGCTTATGAAAGACTGTACGAAGACCTAAATCCGGATTGGAGAATTTTTGCTCGTGCTACTTCTGATGCTAAAGGTCCGGCCATGGCATTTCTTGCTTCCTTGGATGCATTGAAGGAATTAAAGTCAGAGCCCAATTATAATATGAAAGTCATCATGGACTTTGAAGAAGAATTAGGCTCACCGAATTTACCAGCAGCGGTAGTACAATACAAAAATGAATTAGCTTCAGATATGCTCATCATTTTTGATGGCCCTCGTCACGTTAGCAATCAACCTACACTTAGTTTTGGTGCACGCGGTATCTGTGAAATCACGCTCACTACATTTGGTCCGCGTGTTCCAGTACATAGCGGCAATTATGGAAACTATACACCGAATCCCGCCATGCGCTTATCCAGGTTATTGTCTTCGATGAAAGATGATGATGGCAGAGTAACAATTCCTGGGTTCTATGATGGCATCGTTCTTACCGAAGAAGAAAAGAAAATATTGAAGCAAGTACCAGACGATGAAAATGAGATTAGAAAATTTTTGGGCATCGCAGAGCCTGATAAAATCGGTAACAATTTTCAGGAATCACTTCAATATCCTACCCTAAACATTCGAGGTATGGATGCACTATTCATCGGAAAAGAAGCCCGTACACTTATCCCCGCCACTGCCACCGCTGAAATTGATATCAGGCTTGTGCCCACCAGCCATGCAGAACGCTTGATTGGTCTTGTAAAAAAACACATTGAAGATCAGGGATATTATCTGGTCGATAAAGAACCTACTGAAGAAGAGCGTATGAAATATCCCAAGATCGCTGCTTTTCAATCGAGCATTTCATATGGTGCATTTCAAACACCTTTTAATTCAGCAACTGGCATCTGGTTAAGTAAAGCTATGGTAAGAGCGTTTGGAAAAGAACCTATCAAAATCAGAATTAGTGGCGGTTCAATTCCGATTTCTCCTTTCGTGATTACATTGGGTATTCCGGCTGTCGCAGTGCCCACTGTAAATGCCGACAACAACCAACATGCTGAAAATGAAAACATCAGGGTTGGAAATTATATCGATGCGGTTAAAACATTTTTGGCAATTATGCTGGAGAAAATCTGATACCTGCTGTCTGGCGGATTTTAGAAAAAACTCACCCGCCTGGTGGTATGCGTCTTCTATTCAAGGGTACCTTTAGCGATTGGATATAAAAGGATTGGTACCCGTTAAACTCACCGGAAAGGGTTCGTAAACTTGAGGTCAGCAACGCTCCAAAATTTTATCTGCCAGGTTGAAATTTTTAGAATCTTTAGCTCTCATCTTCAACGAATTAAAGTTGCATCTGCCTGTTTTTGGCAGGCACTGCGTTTTGCTCTCCATTTTACACAAATTACTTCCACTATATTACAACGTTTTTTTCCGGTACTGATTATATGATGTTTGACGATTCGGATTTCGAGCAGAAGAATACCAGAAGGCCACCATTGGCATCAGGTGCCCCACAGAATTTTAAAATCGGTTTTCTATTCAATTTTGCTTCCGGAAAATCCACCAGGTTTGATCTGGAGCCAGTCCTCATCCTTCAGCAGAATGGAAAAATAGAATACAAGCGAATCTCTATTGACACAAACCTGGGCCTGGCTAACATCCGGGATTTGGATCATGATTTTTATAATCGACTTCTTCGGTTTTCGAATAAAGAAATACTGAAATGGATGTCGGCTACCGGAAACCGTTTTGTGCTGGACGAACGGTCTGGCTCCTGGGCCCACGCTTCGGTGAAAGAATTGAAGAACCTTCGCAAGCGCTATGTAGAATTGCTCACTGCCATTTGGCCGCAGCTGTGCACCTGGCCCGATCTTTTTATTTTAATCAAGGGCCATTTTACCGGTCACGCCCTACAAACTATAAAACTGAGTACGGAGGCTTTTCAAATCAGGATTTATGCTGAGAATGAGAAAGGTGACATAGTGCTGCGACTTGCGTTGCTTCTGGATGGAATTGAGACCCATGCCGTTCTTCGCAGTGGTGTGTTGATAGAAAATAAGGATATTCTTTATCTTCCTCCCAACCCTGAGGCTCTTACTGTTTTAGATTTTTTCAAAGCAGGACCTCAAAAGTTTCCTATATCCCTTAAAAAGGAAATCACCAAAAAGTATTTATTACCGTGGCGCGAAAAGTTTGACGTGATCATCTCAGAAAAACTAAAGATAGAAGAGTCCACTCCCGAAATGCATGATCATGTTCGCTTGAGCGAACTGAACGAAAGCAACCTGATGATCCGCGCGGAGTTTGAATATGGAAACGAGGTGGTGGAGCATGACAATGAAACCAAACTAGTGCTGGAAGAAGGCGACCGTACCTTGATTGTAGATCGGAACAAAGCTCATGAGAAACAACTGCATGAATACCTGCGCACGTTGCATCCCGCTTTTTCCAATCAACGCATGAACAGCTACTACTATTTACATTTCGATGACGTGATGAAGAAAGGTTGGTTCATTGGCATGATGCGTAAAGTGCAGGATGAAGGCTATGCCATTCACGGCCTCTCCGATCTTAAAAAATTCCGCTACAACGCCAATATGCCCCGTTTCAAAGTGTCGGTGAAAACCAAAATAGATTGGTTTGACCTGAAGGTGACGGTGCAATGGGGCGACCAGGTGGTGGCGCTCAAAGAAATCAGAAGCGCCATCTTAAACTGGCAACACACCATCATGCTCGAAGACGGCACCCTTGGTCACATACCGGAAGAATGGGTAAAGCAATACAGTTTATTGTTGCGCACTGGCAAGGAAGTAAAAGGAATTTTGCAGGTAAGTAAGCTGCACTACACCTTGCTTGAGGACATCCTCGACAAACTTGATGACAAAGGCCGGCAGGAAGTGGAATGGCGAAAGCGAAAAATGTTAGAATATGATTCGGTAGAAAAAGCACCTCTGTCGCGGGAGATACAGGCATCGTTGCGTCCGTATCAATTGTCGGGGTTTCATTGGTTGCAGACGTTGGATGAACTGGGCTGGGGCGGTTGCCTGGCCGATGATATGGGTCTTGGTAAGACATTACAGACGATTTCATTCCTGCAATTCGTGAAAGAAAAATATCCGGGCAGCACACAGTTGGTCGTGTGCCCCACTTCGCTCATATTCAACTGGGAAGGTGAGTTGAAAAAGTTTTGTCCATCTATAAAATATCACGTCAACTATGGAGGGCAGCGCGAGTTCACCGAAACACACTTTGAAGAATATGATGTGGTGCTTACCAGCTACGGTCTGGTGCGCAACGACATCGATTCACTTTCGGGTTTTTTATGGCAATACATCATCCTCGATGAAAGTCAGGCAATAAAAAATCCGGATGCGCGCATTACCAGGACCTTGCAGAAATTGAAATCGGTGAACCGTATCATTCTAAGTGGAACGCCCGTGCAGAACAATACGTTTGATTTGTTTTCACAATTTAATTTTTTAAATCCAGGCCTGTTGGGCAACCGCGAATTTTTCAATCGCGAGTTTGCCTGCCCCATTGATAAAGATGGGAATCGCGAAAAAGCAAAGCACCTGCGCAAACTCATTCACCCCTTCACACTCAGGCGAACCAAAGAACAGGTGGCCAAAGATCTGCCAGAAAAAACGGTGACGGTCCTCTGGTGCAGCATGGAGGCCGGTCAGCGAAAGCTATACAATGAAATTCGTGATAGCTACCGGAACAAACTGTTGAAGAAGATTGATGCTGAAGGCATAGGCCGCTCGGGCATGGATGTACTCGAAGCTTTGCTGCGCCTACGGCAAATATGCGATCATCCAGCGCTGATGCTAAAGGATGAAAAAGATAATCATGAAAAACATGGATCGGTAAAAATAGAAGAGATCCTACGCGAGGTAACTGAAAATGCGGGGGGGCACAAACTGTTGATATTTTCACAGTTCACCGAAATGTTAAAACTCATTCAGGTGCAGTTTGAAGAGAATGGCGTAAGTCATTGTTATCTCGATGGCAGCACACCATTAAAAAAACGCCAGGAAGAAGTGGAGCGCTTTCAAAACGATGAAACGGTGCAAGCATTTCTTATCTCACTGAAAGCGGGTGGTGTGGGATTAAATTTAACAGTGGCCGATTATGTTTATATCGTTGATCCATGGTGGAATCCTGCAGCCGAGCAACAGGCTATAGATCGCGCGCACCGCATCGGGCAAAAGCGGAATGTGTTTGCCTACAAAATGATTTGCAAAGACAGTGTGGAAGAAAAAATATTGCAACTGCAGGAGCGCAAGAAAAAACTGGCCGATGACCTGATACAGGAAGATGCCGGTTTTGTAAAAACGCTTACGCGCGATGATGTAGCGTTTTTGCTGGGATAGTGAAAGTTAACATTGAGAAATTTTATTTGTTGAACATCTGCTGACGATCAATGGACTTCGGCTTTTCCATGGCAGGAACGTTGTGGCCGTATGATTATTTCAATGTTCTAAACAATCCATTTCCCATACAAAATAAAAAAAATAACTCCTGTAGAGTAACCATAATCCAGCCTCAGGTTTTATCTTGCGCCCAATGGAGAATTTCGTTGTTTCAGCACGTAAATACAGGCCTTTAGGATTTGAAGAAGTCGTTGGCCAGGAGCATATTACAACCACGCTGAAAAACGCCATTGATAATAATAAGGTAGCACAGGCCCTTTTATTTTGCGGCCCGCGTGGGGTAGGTAAAACCACCTGCGCACGTATTGTGGCACGTATGATCAACGGCTTCGAAGAAAAAGCAGAAGTTAATTCACTGAATATCTTTGAGCTTGATGCCGCCTCCAACAACTCGGTGGAAGACATACGTAACCTGATTGACCAGGTGCGCTATCCACCTCAGTTTGGAAAATTCAAGGTCTATATTATTGACGAGGTTCACATGCTTACCGCCCAGGCCTTCAATGCATTTTTGAAGACGTTGGAAGAGCCACCTCCTTACGCCATTTTTATCCTGGCTACCACCGAAAAACATAAGGTTATACCTACCATTCTTTCACGTTGTCAGATTTTTGATTTCAACCGTATACAGGTTTCTGATATCGCGCGTCAATTAAAGAAAGTTGCTGACCGGGAAAAGATCAACGTAGAAGACGAAGCATTACACCTTATTGCTCAAAAAGCTGATGGCGCATTACGCGATGCTCTTTCGGTTTTCGATTTAATGGTTACGTTCTCATCGGGCAATCAGGTGACCTTCAAAGATGTGCTCAACAATCTGCACATTCTCGATTACGATTATTATTTCAAAGTAGTAGACGGTTTACTCACTGAAAATCACACACAACCGCTACTGATATTAGATGAAATATTAAAAAAGGGATTTGATGCACATAACTTCATTGTAGGCCTTAGCGAGCATTTGAGAAATCTATTAATCTCTCAGGATGCACGTACCATTAACCTCATGGAGGTGCCTGATAGCATCAAGAAAAAATATCTTGATCAGGTAGGAGTGTCATCACCATCCCTACTGCTTTCGTGGTTGAACATTGCCAATCAATGTGACATCAATTATAAGAGTAGCAAGAATCAGCGCCTGTTAGTAGAATTGGCCCTAATGAAGATGGCTCATATTCATGAAGTCTTCAAGGGCTCATCCAATACATTAGCCGAAGCTGGATTAAAAAAAAAATTGAACTAAGTACTGAGATCCCCGCCCCTACGGCTCCAACTCCAGGTAAAGAAGTATTGATCAAGGAAGAAGCTGTAATAACATCAACTCCTATTATTGCAGAAAACGAAGCTCCTGTTCAAAAAGCTATGGTGGCAAAAGAAAATACACGCCCAAAGACAACGCTTAATCTGGGTAACATCCTAAAACCACAGGTCAAGACAGAAGAAGTCAAGGAAGAACAAAAAGGTCCATCGCCTAAACAAGACGATCCCATTATAGAGAGTAAGCTTCGTCATGTGTGGAGTGAATATGCCGAACAAAGAAAAAATCAGGTTGCAGAATATCACATACTCAGCCAGACATTCACCCTAAAGAACAATTTGATTACTCTCCTCCTAAATAATCCAATTGAAGAACCTATACTTCAGGGAATGAAATCTGATTTGCTAGGTTATCTAAGAGAAAAACTGAATAACAGCTCACTTCAGATTGAAGGTGAGTTGCAACAAAATAATACCAAGAGAAAAGCTTACACCAACAAAGAAAAATTTGATTACCTGGTAGAGAAGAATCCACTTATAAAGGAACTACAGGAAAAATTAGGGCTCGATCCGGATTATTAAAATTTTAGCCACAGATTCACTGATTAGAATTCAAAACAAATCTGTGAATCAGTGGCAAAAAAAAGCAAAGAGAAACTCTAAACCTTCACATAAATCTTCTTTTTGTCCATTAGATATCCAACAGCCCAACAGGAAAGCATGATCCACAAAGCAAATCCAAGAGATCCGTTATAGTCTCCAAGCGCTACACCAAAAATATTCTCTGCAATCCAACCATAAGCAGACTGCTCTCCTATCTTAAAAGTGAAAAGTAAAATTACAAACACTTCTGACAGCAGGTAAATAAACAATGTGTTCTTACCTAACACTTCAAAGAAGTAAGTCCATTTAGTCTTCCTGGCGATATCAATGATGAATACAAGAATAGGCAGTACCAACAAGTCGATGCCTACCGTATGCAACACAAAAGAACTTGTCCACAGTTTTTTATTGATGGGGAAAAATAAATCCCACCACAATGCCATGAAGACCAATGCGCAACCCACCATCATCATCTTGGCAAGCGTCTCATAGTTCTGACCATTTTTCTGCAGATACAATCCGGTTAGATAACCAGCAATTACATTCACAATAGAAGGTAGTGTGCTCAATAATCCTTCCGGATCGAATGCGACTCCTTCGCCATGATACATATGGCTTTCACCAAACAGAAACGCATCTAATTTTAATACTGCGTTTCCTTCCAATGAAAGATCACCAAATGCACCCAGCAAAACGCGATAGAGAACAAGGGCAACCAAACTAAAAATAAGGGCTCCTTTTACCTTAAAATAATGAATGATGATAGAAGCAAAGAAATAACATAATGCGATACGCTGAAGAACACCAAAGATACGCGTCTCACTCAATGGCCTTAGATGACCGTTTTCAAAAAATGGAAACCAGTACATGAGAAAGCCTAATAAAAAAATAATGAGGGTGCGTTTTAGAATTTTCTTAAAAAATTCACCGTCTCCAAGCGATTCATATTTAGGCAATGCAAAACTCATGGAGTTACCCACCACAAAAAGGAAGGTAGGGAATACCAGATCAGTGAGCGTGAAGCCGTTCCAATCAGCATGCAATAAAGGTGAGTAGGTGGTTGTCCAACTACCTGGAGAGTTTACGATAATCATCAGAGCGACATCCATGCCTCTGAATACATCTAATGACAAGTAGCGATTTTTAAGTTCTTGCATGGCCTATCGGTTTACACTTCAATATGGGCTGAAAATCCAATATTAGAAATTTCATTTTTTTCCTAACACATCAAACATTCTGGTATACTTAATAGTGAGACTGCGATTGTTAATGGATCCATATTGATACACTTCATTATACACCACAAATAATCCGGTATTCGCCTGCTCGAGTAAACTAAAACGAATGTTGGCCGACCATAAATCCGCTGAGCTATTGTATTGAATAAAACTTTGAAGATTAATTCGGGGACGGAAAGAATATGAAATCCTGGCCGCTAAAATACTTGCCACAAAATCTCCGGTAGGTAAATTCACATCGTTTACCGCAAGGCTCACCTCCGAGTTGAACTTGTCTCCTACCCTCATACCCAAAGCTAAACTGTTTATGTACCTGGTGCCTCCGAAAGATCCTCCCAATATTGAGCGGGTACTTACATAAATTGGTTTGCTTGGATTAGTCATGAGCACAATTTGTGCTTCCTGGTGATTATACGTGTCGGCTGGCACCCAAATATCTTTTGATATTTCAAAAGGCTTTACTACGCCTTCGGTTGTAAAATTAATTCCAGTATGTATTTCAAGTCCGCTTACCCAAACCCAATGATTGTCTACATGAAGATAACTAGTCTCCAAGAAGTTATCAAAATTCCAGTAACTACGATAGGATACGTGAGGCCTCAGCTCTAATAAGCCATAGCGACCATTCATGCGAACTTGTTTGAATATGAGTGCCTCTGGTTTTCGGTAAGCAGAGCGAGACAAAAATCCTACTTCAGGATTAAAACCTTCGCTTACTTGCTGATAAGAAAAATTCATTCGCAATCCATTCCACTCATAATTCGCTTGCAGGCGATACGCATCCGTATTAATAGAATCGCCTGGAGTAATTGTTTTGGAATAGAAACCAAATAACTGCGCCTTTTTGCCAAATCCCCATCGTCCATCAACAGCAACGGTGCGGTTATAGTCATTATCTTCTACACCCATACCCGTTCGGTTCACAAACATACCACCGAAGTAAGAACGCTGTGCAAACTGATGGCTAACGCGTGCCACCGTAAAATTATTCTTCTGAATGGTAGTGACACCTTCATCATTATTCACCTCATCGGTAAACATGTTTAAGAAACCAAAACTGGTTTTATTTACTTTCCCCGAGAGTCTACCTCCTCCAATAATCGGAACTCGCTGACCCGATGCATCAAGGCCGATCTTACGACTAAAAAACAAATCCACTTCACCAGGACTACCTACTGAAAAGAACCCTGCGTTCTCCAAAAAGAAAGGACGCTTCTCTGGAAAGAACAAATTAAAACGATCCAGATTGATCTGTTGCTGATCTACTTCCACTTGCGCAAAATCAGTGTTGTATGTTAAGTCTAGCGTTACTGCTGGCGTGATGCTATACTTCACGTCCATCCCCACCGCAGGTCGATACTCCGTTTCAGGATTGGGTTTCGCGTAATCGTGATTTGCCTGACCCAACACATATGGTATCAATTTCAGGTTGCCGGGGCTTTGTAAATTCAAACCGGTGAGCGTGCCTGCCAATGAAAGTCGTTTCATGTCAAATTGAATGGGAAGCGCTGCCCAATAATCAATCTCATTTGTTTTGCGAATGTTACGCTGAAAATTAATTCCCCACACCTGATCCTTGCCCGAAGCAAAACGAAGCGTGCGAAGTGGAATGGCAAACTCAGCACTCCAACCAAAATCACCGGTGATACTTCTCACCTCCCAGGAAGCATCCCAATTCAGATTGAACCCGCCTACTGTACCCGATTGCATGCGGTTATTGGTATTATTTCCCTGGCCTTCGTTATCCACCTGTGCATCGTACTCAATACCGATGGGATTTGTTCCAAACATGAATCCATTTTGGCTGTCATGATAGGTATCGAGAATAAAAAGAAAGCTATCCGTGTTGTCGAGTGTAGCATCCCTGCGTGCATCTGAAACAACTAACCTGTCAGGCTCCTTATCATAACAAACTACCGACAGGTAAAAAGTATTTGCAGTAAGGCCAATCCTGATTTCTGTTTTTTCCGTTGCCGGGAACCCTGAGCTAGGTTTGTTCTGCCACATCTCATCGATGGGAGTAATTGCTTTCCAAACTTCATCATTCAATACATCACCATCAATCTTCAATTCCTCTGTTAATACCGATGCTTTTGCTGCGGGCCTTTTTTTTACATCGGGCATGTTCACCACCGTTTGCGCGAAAATGGATTGGCTTACCAATAGAGTTAGAACGAAAGTGATCCTAAAGACAAATCTCACGCCTGGATATTTTTTATAAAGATCACGCATTTTAGTGTGAGGCAATACAAGAAAACATCCTCATTTATTTTAGTGGCAACAGGCTACTACCAATGGCAAATGCTTCGGGTTTTTAATACATCTCTACAGGAGCATGATTAATATAAAGGCATCAATGAGTATATTTGACTTACGACTAAATTGCATCACAATTTCATCACTATGAAATGTCCCTTGTTTCTAATTCTGCTATTACCGTTTTTTTGTTTCGGACAAGATAAACCTGCCTTCCGCCTCTTCGACTCAGACGGCAAAGAAGTTCGTTACGAAAAAATGATCAAAGAACTTGAAAAAGCTGATGTGGTTTTCTTTGGCGAACAACACAATGATCCTATCTCCCACTGGATGGAACTTCAGGTAATGAAAAGTCTGTATGAAAAAAATAATCGGCTCGCGCTGGCGATGGAAATGTTTGAGGCCGATGATCAACTGGTATTGAATGAATATCTCAAAGGCATTATTGAAGAGAGACATTTATTGAGCGAAACCAAAGTTTGGGATAATTATAAGACTGATTACAAACCCTTGGTTGAATTCGCCAAAGAGAAAAAATTATCTGTCATCGCATCCAACATTCCAAGGCGCTATGCCAACCTGGTGTATCGCCAAGGAATTCAAGCATTGGATTCCTTGGCGGTTGACGCAAAACAATGGTTAGTACCATTGCCATTTGAAATTGACCTTGAGTTGCCTGGATACAAAAGTATGATCACCGCGATGGGGCCACATGCCAGCGCAGGCACTGCAGCAAATATGGCCCGATCTCAGGCATCTAAAGATGCTACGATGGCTTACTTCATCCTTAAAAACAAACAAAGCCAGGTGTATCATGTAAATGGTGCCTATCATTCACAAAATGGTGAAGGCATTATCTGGTATTTGAAAAAGGCTCAACCAAGTTTAAAGATTGCCACCATCCATGTAGCTGAACAAAGTGAAATTGATAAGCTTGAAGATGCTAATAAAAAAGCGGC
>JANOUH010000440.1:0-5227 GCA_031416795.1 Cytophagales bacterium
CCACGCTCCAACACGAGTGTCTTCAAACCTTTTTCACAGAGTTCTTTAGCAGCCCAGCCTCCACTAATGCCAGAACCTACAACAATGGCATCATACGTATTTTCGGCTTTGGCTTTGAGATTGAGATTGCTCATAACAGATCACGTTAACGTTGAACTACAAATTACCAATTTATTGAAGAAAAAAAACAAGAGAATTTTTTAGTGGCAACTATCTACCTAGCTCCATATTTAAAATAGGATATGGTTTTTCTAAACTATCTAAATCAGAACGGCTCACTGTTTTAAAACCAACATGCTCATAAAATCCAACAGCTTGCTGGTTCTGTTCATTTACATCTACTTTTGTTGCATTCATCTGCTTGAGGGCATAATCAACCAATGTCTTTCCGATCCCTTTTCCCATAGCGTTGGGATGAATAAACAGCATCTCGATTTTGTTTTCTGCCACTCCTAAAAATCCAATCATTTTATGTTGATCGTTTCTTACACAACGTAAGTCGACAGCTTTTAAATACACCAAAAGAATGAGTGGTTTAAAGTAGGCGATGTCTTCTTCTTTAAGGAAATCGTGCGTGGCGTAAACAGAAGCTTCCCATACTTCTACTACTTCGGGGTATTCTGATTCGTGGATTGTAACGATTTGGTGGTCCACTACTTCTTATGTTTTGATTCCATTTGTGGATAAAATACACTAACTCATCCGAAATTGAAGTTGTACAAAAGGTAGTATTGTTGTCTCTAAATTATTATTTCATTTTTGAATTTATCTTTCCTGGAAATGATTGAACATATTGAATTCTAATATCAGGAAATGAATTTACTATCTTAACTTTCAAGTCTGGGAATTTATCTACAATTCTCCATTCTCCGCACCGTGATGGGTTCCTATCAATAACCTTTACTTTAAGATCCGGAAATGATGAAACAATTTGAACTTTTAAGTCAGGAAACGATTCAACGAATTGTATTCGGCCATAAAGTTCGTATCCTTTGCAGGTACAATTTTCGGTACTTGGCTCATTTATTATGCTGAATACATTAAGTGCATTTGAATCAGCTAAAACAAACAGAATTAAAATTATGCAATTTGAAAGATTCACTTCTATTAGATTTTATTGTTATTGTGTTCCCCACTTGTCAAAGCAATAATTTACTAGTTCCTCAATGTCGGCCAGCTGTCTTGATGAGGCTTCCCCTCTAACATAAAATTCCTTTCCATTTTGTCCTTTAAGAAAAATCGGTCTGCGCTTACTTGGCGCAACTTTCACCACAAAAATATCTTTGCCGTCTACCTGATAAAATTCCCCAGAAACATTATTCTTTATAGAAAATGATAAAAAGTGCTTTAACATCTGATCAAACTCTAACATAAAAAAGTCCTTACTGTTCTTGCCTTCAGAAAGTGAAAAGTCATTAGAAAGTCCTTGGAATTCACCTTTATCTGTTACACCAATAATCAAAATACCGCCATTTGAATTTAGGAATGCGCAGATAGCCTTTGCAATAATCCCTTTAACTCCAATTGAGCCTTTCCCTGTAAAAAAATTGTATAAAAGTGCAGGCTTAAACTCTACTTGGTTGCTCTCTCCCCCTTGAATAATTTCTTGTATGGATTTTGGTACCTGATCAACTGCTGAATCATTGGCATTATTAGGTTCACCCCACCAATATGGGTTGTCAAGTCCGGTCCAATCAAACGGTGTCTCCAAGATATGGCGGACACATGGCTCTTTATAACTATCATCCCTCCACTTTCCATTTCCTAAATACCCCTCCTCCCATTCTGCTCTTGAACAAAATAATACATCAACGATTTTGTTTTCGACATCATAATTATTGAATTGGTAATATTCAATCTCACTTTCAAGCTGATACATTAACTGGTCAGGGTCAGAATTTATGAAACTGATATTGCCAATACCATGGATTAATATTTCATCGCCCTTCTTATCATCATAAATATCGTCTGATTTTGGTTTGTCCACGATGAGGAATATCCCTATACCATTGCCAAAACTGTGACTAAATTCAACTTCATCACCACCAATTTGAATTTTGCTTTCTATTCCCAGATCAATAAAAGATCTTAAATCCTCGCGTGTTTGTCTATCAGTGGAATAATTCGCGTTCTTCGCCTCTAAAAGCACATCAATATAGTTTTGATAATGCCCAAATGCTGAAGTTCGTGCTGTGATTGGACTATCGCTTTCAAACTTCTCTTCGAATTGAAGAAAGTCAATTTCTCCTATTCCCTTGACGTGTCGAATCAGCTTTGCTCTTACCACATAATGAAATGCTGCCATAATCTAAGTTAACTTAATCTTAAGTAATTTTTCTATTCTGTTGCAGGCCTCATTGTTGATAGAATGAATACCTGAAACTTCAAATTCGTTTATTCTTAGTGTTGGTTTAAGTCCCTGAATTTCAGGCAGGAAGTCTCTGAAACAGTCAAGATATGCTCTTTGTGCAGTTCGACCTCCTACAAAATTAAAATCAGCTGCTGTTTTTGATTTTCTGTACTTGTCAGCCCTTTCCCTATTTGCAGAACAAAGTTTTTTCCACTCACTTAAATCGAAATTCAATCTCAGTAAATTCGGATAATAATCAAATGTCATTTGTCTTGAAGAACTGAAATGTTGAAACTCATCAAATTCAAAAATGAAGTTATATTGTCCACCGAAAAATGCATCACAGTCAAGAGGAACTGAACGCTTATTTTGATTTGCTTTAATGTCACCATTTAAAGATTTAAAAATTCTATCAATCGTGGAATAGTGTTTACTAAAATGTTCTTTAGTGTGTTTGTTTATAAACCAATCAAATTTCATATCGGTTTGTGCAGGCTGGTTAAGAACCTTACACACTATTTCTGTAATTAATTTCTGTCTATCTCCAACTGCCATAATTGTTCTTAAATGAAAAGTTTCGGTAAAAAATGACTATTTACCTAGCTTTAATCCATACAAAATACAACCCCAATATTATAATTCCTAAAATACATGCACATCTAGCATTCCCTTTAATTTCCCTACTTTTAAACCCAGCATGCAACACACTTTAGCCTATAAGAACTCCATTCTCTTTTACCAAAAATCTGGCTATGGAGACAAGGTGTTGCTGCTCTTTCACGGCTTTGGTCAGCATCATCGCGCGTTTGCTGCACTTACTGAAACACTCGCTCCGCACTACACGCTCTATGCCTTTGATCTTTTCTTTCATGGTCAAAGTACGTGGAGCGAAGGTGAGCAGCCCCTCGAGAAAGAAGTATGGAAAGAGATCATGATGAACTTTCTGAATGAACATCACATTGAAAAATTCAGTGTGCTGGGTTTCAGCCTGGGTGGCAAGTTTGCGCTTACCACGCTGGAACTATTCCCTAAACAGATAGAACATATTTTTCTCCTCGCTCCGGACGGAATCAAAACAAACTTCTGGTATAGCCTGGCCACTTACCCGTTGTTGTTGCGCAAGTTTTTCAAAAGCATGATCTTAAAACCAGGTCGTCTGCATGCCATCACATCAATTCTTCATGGTCTTCATGTAGTGGATAATAGTTTGCTTCGCTTTGCAGAATCACAAATGGATACGCAGGAAAAACGGGAACGCGTCTATTACTCGTGGGTAGTGTTCCGGCATCTGCATGTTGATTTGAAAAATATAGCAGACCTGATAAAGAGTCATCCTATCAAACTTACGATGATTGTAGGCAAGCACGACAAAATCATCACCACCCAAAACATGCAGCGCCTGCTTCGCCATCTGCACGACTATCGATTGGAAATTCTGGACACCGGGCACAACGGGGTGATTGCCGGGAGCATTCCTATATTGATTAAAGGTAATAGTCAATGAAATTTTTATTACTTTTATATCACTAAAACTCAACTACTATGTCAAAAGGAATGGACCGCAAAAAAGATGAGAAGAAGAAGCCTACAAAAACTTTGAAGGAAAAAAGGGCTGAAAAAAAAGCAAAGAAAGGCAACTAATTGCTTTCCTCATTAAGAAACAAGGCGTCCGATCTCAATACGATAGGACGCCTTTTTTAATTCACTAAACCAATATGATATGAGATTGATTATCATCCTCTTTCTGATGTTTCAGCTTACTCCTGTGCTGCTCGCCCAGGATCTTAATCTATACGAAAAGAAAATCTACACATCACCTTCCGGGCAGGAACTACCTTACCGTATTCTTTTTCCCGAAAATTATGATCGATCAAAAAAATATCCACTCCTACTTTTACTTCATGGTGGTGGCGAGCGTGGCAACGACAATGAAAAACAATTGACTCATGGTGCTAAACTTTTCTTAACCGAGGAGAACCGGAAAAACTTTCAATCCATCGTCATTGTGCCGCAATGTTCAATGGAAAGTTATTGGGCCGCTGCTGAAATTAATCGTACTACATCACCCTTTACCATCACCTTTGATTACTCAAAACCCGAACCGGTAGCGCTTCAATCGGCCATAGCCCTGGTGCAAAAGATTTCTAAAGAAGAGGGTGTTGATAAAAAACGAATTTACATCACCGGCCTTTCGATGGGTGGCATGGGCACTTTTGAAGCGGTGTATCGCTATCCAAAATTATTCGCTGCTGCGATCCCTATCTGCGGAGGTGGAGATGTTGCCCGATATGACAAGCGGGTAACTAAAGTACCCTTCCGTGTTTTTCATGGCGCTGTTGATGCAGTAGTCGATGTGAAGCAATCTCAACAGATGGTTGAAAAATTGAAATCGTTAAAAGCCAGCGTGATTTATACTGAGTATCCAAATGTGAATCACAACAGTTGGGAAAACGCTTTTGCCGAGCTTGATTTTCTGAGTTGGATGTTCTCCAAAAAGCGCTGAGAAACATTGCAATAAAAAAGTAAAAGGAAAGGTCATTAAGTATTATTTTTGAGCGCCTGAAACACGGCCTCATTCCATGATTTTATTCTTCAGCTCTCCCACCAACGTAATTTTCGCAGTTGGAACGAATCAGCCTTTACAAGTTACTGATATTCAGAAGCTTATTTGGCTCTTTAGCGGTGCTAAGCCTTTGACCGAGCCTAACCTGACCGGCCATTTTGTTGGTCCCCGCAAAGAAATGATTACCCCCTGGAGCACCAATGCAGTGGAAATCACCCAAACCATGGGTATTGCAGGAATTGAGCGCATTGAAGAATTCTTCAAAGTGGAGAGTGCATCGGCCACCCACGACCGGATGTTGCAACATTTATATC
>JANOUH010000441.1:0-14325 GCA_031416795.1 Cytophagales bacterium
TATATGGAAAGTCATGATGAAGAAAGGCAACTGGTGGAGTTGATAAAAAATGGTCAATCACTTGGATCATATAACATCAAGAACGTTGACATTGCACTTAACAGGGCGAAGATGGGAGCCGCTTTTTTCTATACACTTCCCGGTCCGAAAATGCTTTGGCAATTTGAAGAGTTAGGCTATGATAAGAGTATAAACTTTTGCACCAATGGAACAGAAAGCAGTGACTGTCGGCTTGACACTAAACCATTGCCTTGGGGAACAGGAAGTTTAAATTATTATACCAATTCAGATCGCCAGCGGCTTTATAAAACCATTGCTTCCGTTAACAAATTAGTTCAAGCCAATAAGGCCACGTTCAAAAATGGATCTGTAGAAACGATTCCTCTTGGTAATGTGCGCCAAATAAAAATTACTTCCACTGCTTTGGACGTTGTTATCGTTGGTAATTTTTCGGTTTCTTACCAAAATGCCAATACAGTCTTTTCAAAAACCGGAACCTGGTTTGACTATTTTGGAAACAATTCAATCATGGTAACCAATGTTAATGAGTCATTGCTTTTGGCACCCGGAGAGTTTCACATTTATACAACAGTTCAACAGCCCTCACCGGGTTCAGGTCTGGTTGATTTCGTAATTACGGGTATTGATGAAGAGACAAATGACTCATTTTCTGTGTATCCCAATCCTGTAAAAGATAAATCATTCATGATTAGGTGGTCAGAGAATTCTCCCGATAAGGTGAACATTAAGATCATTGATTTATTGGGAAGGGTGAGAATGAATGATCAACATTCGCTTATTGAAAATACATGGCAATGCGATGTGGAATCGTTACCAAAAGGCGTTTATCTCCTTTTGGTAGAGCAACATGGAATACGTAAGACTCAGAAAATTCTTATTGAGTAATCCCCTTCTTTCGGTTAGAAAGAAAATGAAATACTGCAGCGACAATGCAAATGATAAGACCTAAAAACTCTCTTGTTTCTTCGATGTAAAGATTTTGCATCTTGGCAATGTCATCAAATAACAATGAGCGATCAGGAGACTGTAACCACACCCATGCGCTATTGACCAACAGAGCAGCATATATTGAATAGAGAACCATCGATGCTACCAGCCAATAGACAAATCTCATCTTAAACATAGCGAGCACACTTAGCACAGCCATATTGCCATAAATCAATATCCACAAAATCGGATCTGGGTCGTTTATCTGCACGAAGGCAAACAAAAGAAACGTTAGAGCGAGAATGAAATTAATTATCTTCATGTTTTAAAAAATTGCTCCAGCAATTGTTGCGGTCATCATCGTTGCCAGTGAAGCTGCTATCATGGCTTTTAATCCAAGCTTGGAAAGATCACCTTGTCTGTTTGGTGCCATTCCACCAATACCGCCAATTTGAATGGCAATAGAAGAGAAGTTAGCGAACCCGCACAACGCATAGGTAGCTATGCGTATCGATTTTTCACTGAGCAAGCCTGCAGACTTCATATTGGCAAGATCCAAATAGGCAACAAATTCATTGATAACCATTTTTTGTCCCAACAAACTTCCTACATAAATCGACTCATCCCAGCTTACGCCAATACAAAAAGCGAAAATCCTGAAGACTTGTCCTAAAATATATTGCAGCGAAAATCCCTGATAAGCACCATTAGTATTCTGAACAACAAATTCATTTAATCCTGTCATATCACCAATGAAATCCACCAACACCCAATTTAATGCATAGATGATCGCTATAAAAGCGAGGAGCATACCGCCAATATTAAGTGCCAACTTCAAACCATCGGCTGCTCCACTGGCCATGGCATCAATCAGGTTTACACCAATTTGCTCTTTGTTCACTTTTAAAGTCCGGTCAATTTTTTCAGGCTCTGTTTCCGGCAAAAATATCTTGGCCAGCACAATAGCTGCGGGTGCATTCATGATAGAAGCACTGAGCAAGTACGTAGCAAACTTAGCCTGTTGAGCTGGATCTCCGCCACCTAAAAACGAAACATACGCTCCCAGTACACTCCCAGCAATTGTAGCCATTCCTCCTACCATAAGGCAACTGAGTTCTGATTTGGTCATGCGTGGAATAAAAGGCCTTACTAACAAAGGTGCTTCTGTCTGTCCCATGAAAATATTAGCAGCAGCTGATAAGCTTTCAGAACCAGAAAGGCGCATTGTTCTCGCCATGATCCAGGCGAAACCAAAGACAATTTTTTGCAATACACCCAGATAATATAAACCGGCCGTGACAGATGAAAAAAAGATTACCGTTGGCAATGCCTGAAAGGCAAATAAAAATCCCAAACTATGCTTTACGTCCGGGTTGCCAGTGCTGTTCTTAGCCAAATCTCCGTAAAGGAACTCGGCACCTTTCGCAGCGAAACTTAGAAATGTAACAAACTTCTCACTGATATAAATGAAAGCAGTCTGGGCAAAATGAACTTTGCCGATAATCAAACCAAATGTTAACTGAATAAGGATACCGATTAATACAAGTCGCCAATCAATAGCTTTCCTGTTTCCCGATAGAAGGTAAGCAACGCCAATAATAAAGATCAAGCCACCAAGGCCACGTAAGTAATCCATCTATCGTAAGTCTTTTGGATGAGAATTTTAGTTGCGTTTGCTTAGTTCGTCTCGGATTTTAGCTGCTTTTTCATAGTCTTCCTTATCGATCGCATCCTTGAGCAAGTCATTAAGTTTTTCCACGGAATAGTTCTTATAATCTTCTCCGGCCTTCTTCGATGCTTCCTTTTTAACCTTGGCTTTTGGCTCCGCTTTAGGCTCTACTTTTTCCTCCTCCTCTTCCTGATCAGTAAGCACAATACCGGCTTCAGCCAGAATGGTCTCGTAAGTATAAATGGGAGAATCAAATCGTAAACCAATGGCAATGGCATCGGAAGGACGTGCGTCAATTTCTGTTTTCTTCAATCCATCAGAGCAAACGATCTTCGCGAAGAATACTCCTTCTTTCAAATCTGAAATAACGATTTCCTCTACATGAAAATGAAATGTATTCGAAAATGATTTGAACAGATCGTGGGTCATCGGGCGGTTGGGAATGATCTTCTCGATTTCGATAGCGATCGCTTGCGCTTCAAACATTCCAATGATAATAGGAAGCCTTCGATTACCTTCTGTTTCGCCCAACACTAATGCAAACGACCCGGTCTGTGATTGACTGGAGGATAGTCCTAAAATTTCAAGTTTAATCTTCTTCAACAGTGCCACTCAAAAATTGAATTTATAAAAAAGTATATCAAACCCCAACAATTAAAAAATAGAGAAATTAAATAGCTGCTTTTATAGCCGCTGTCAATTTAGGAATTACGTCAAACGCATCGCCCACAATTCCGTAATCAGCCGCTTTGAAAAATGGAGCCTCCACATCTTTGTTAATCACAACAATGCACTTGGATGAGTTCACACCTGCCAAATGTTGAATGGCTCCAGAAATTCCGATGGCGATATATAACTGTGGGGCAACTTTCACTCCGGTCTGTCCTACGTGTTCGTGATGAGGTCTCCATCCCATATCGGATACCGGTTTGCTGCAGCCGGTAGCTGCATGAAGCGTCTTGGCCAGCGCTTCTAAGATACCCCAATGCTCCGGTCCTTTTAATCCTCTTCCGCCAGACACAACAATCTCAGCTTCAGGAAGTAAAATGTCCCCGGTTGCTTTTTCACTTGATAATATTGTTGTGTTGAAATCACTGTCGTTCAAGGATGGCGCATAAGCTACTACCTGAGCATCGCCTCCCACTTCTTTGATCTCAGCTGCATTCTTTCGAATAACAATAACCTTCTTCTGATTTTTTAATTCCACGTGGGCAAAAGCCTTTCCGGTATAGATGCTTCTACGAACAACAAACCCACTGGATGTATTAGGTAATTCTACCACGTTGGCAGCAAAGCTGGCTCCTGTCTTCACAGCAACCTTTGCCGCTACCGGTGTGCCCAACGATGAGCCGGCAAGGATCAAAACATCTGCATTTTCGTCCTTCATAGCCTGAGTTAACACGGAAGCATAAACCTGGGCTATTCCATTCTCTAACTTTGCATCAGCAGCATGAAGAACTTTTTTTGCTCCGAACTTTCCCAAAGATTGCACTTCGGATATATCGGTTGGACCTAATACAACTGCTGTTACCGATGATCCTCCCATGGCATGTGCATAACACAGGGCCTCTAATGAAGACTTCCTTATTTTTCCTTCTGATGTTTCAATGAATACTAACGTTGACATAATCTTGCGTTTTGAATTAAAGTACCTTCGCCTCGTTTTTAAGTCTTGTAACTAGTTCCGCCACATTATCTGCCGAAATCATTTTAACTGCACCCTTCGGAGCAGGTAATTCAAATTTTTGAAGTGCTACTTGAGATTGGGTAGCTTTGGCATCAACCACTTTCAATGGTTTTGTTCTGGCTGACATAATACCCCGCATATTAGGGATCTTCCATTCTGCAATGGGCTCCTGACATCCTGCCACTAAAGGCAAGTTTGCTTCCACTTGCTCTTTACCACCTTCTATCTCGCGGCTCATCTTCACTTTGGTTCCTTCGATCTCAAGTTTCATTACCGGAGAAACGGAAGGTAAACCCAATAAATCTCCAACCATGGCGTGCACTACACCGCTGTTGTAGTCGATCGACTCTCTTCCCATGAGGATTAAATCAAAACCTTTGGCATGTTCGGCAATTTGCTCAGCGACAAAGAATGAATCAGTAGGTTCCGCGTTTACACGGATAGCATCATCCGCTCCAATGGCCAATGCCTTTCTGATCGTTGGTTCTGTTTCAGCTGTTCCTACATTAATCACAGTGACGGTGGCGCCAGGTGTTGCTTCTTTAATCTCAATAGCTCTTGCGAGTGCATAATCATCATAAGGCCCGATGATAAACTGAACACCTGTAGTATCGAACTTCGTATTATTTTCTACAAAATTGATTTTTGAGGTGGTGTCAGGAACGTGTGAAATACAAACTAATATCTTCATAAATACGCTAATAAAATGACATTCAAACTATTGTCTTTTTGGGCTTAAATTTGGCCTCAAGATATGAGATAATATCTTAAATAAGGCACTAAAAAACTGAAAAAACGGATGAATCAATCACGTATCGATTTGCTGGAGAAGTTCATTTCAGAGGATCCCTCCGATCCGTTCAACTATTATGCTCTGGCGTTGGAATATCTTCAAACTAATCCTGCGAAAGCAGCCGAACTATTTGATGTGGTTCTCATCAATCACCCGGAATATTTGCCAGTTTACTATACAGCAGGAACATTTTATGCCGATCAGGCAAATGATTTAAAAGCCCTGGGAATTTTGGCAAAAGGAACAGAGCTCGCCAAGAGAAAATCAGATTTCAAAACCTTGCGCGAGTTGCAAAACGCCATTCAAAATCTGGAAAGTTAGATCTGAAACACAATCTTGCCTACTTTATTAGGCTTGGTGATATCCGGAAATGAATCCACTATTTTAGAAAATGGACGTATAGAGTCTATTAAAGGTCTTATCTGATGCTTACTCACAAAAGAGATCATTTCACTGAATTCATGATCATTGCCCATGGTGGAGCCTAACAGTGAAAGCTGATTCCAAAACATGCGATACAAGTCAAGCTTGGCTGGTAAGCCATTTGTAGCACCATAAAAAACGATTCTACCTTTTGGTTTCAGAATCTTGATGAAGTTATTAATCTGATCGCCACCGGCACTATCAATCACCAAATCGAATCCGCCTTTTGTTTTCCAAAGGTCAGGAAAGGTTGCTTCTTTTTTATAGTTATAGGCTCCTTTCGCACCCAGCTTTAACGCCTTCTCCAGTTTATCACTGCTTCCTGAGGTTACATAAACATTGGCACCAGCAGCTTTGGCAAACAGAAAGGCAAATTGAGCCACACCTCCGCCAAAGCCTGAGATCAATATGTTTTGACCACTCTTTAATTCACCCTTGCGGAACAAAGCTCGAAATGCTGTGAGGCCGCCCATCGGCAAAGCAGATGCTTGCAAAAAATCCAAGTGAAAAGGTTTACGATGAAGACGATCGATAGAGACCACAGCATATTCGGCAAAGGTGCCGTGAACAGGCATGCCCAGAATGGTGTACTTTCCGGATTGAACTTCCAGGTCAGATCCCCAATCAATATTTGGATTGATGACTACTTCCTGACCCACCCATGGTTGATCAGCTTCGTTGCCAACAGACTCAACAATGCCGGCCCCATCCGAACCCATAACAACACCAAACCTGATATTAGGATATTTTCCTTCGCGAATCCAATCGTCTCTTCTATTGAGAGCCGCAGCTTTCATTTTTATAAGTGCTTGGCCGCTGCCGGGGGTTGGCGTTGGAACATCTTTAAATTCTATAACTCCGGGACTGGAAAGTAAAAGTGCTTTCATAGTCAGTCAAGATACAAAGGCTTAATAAAAATTCTAAAGAGAATGAAAAAATAATATCGATTTAGAAAGGAGTTTCATCATCCGTTCCAGGCGGAGGCGGAGGATTATCCCGGAATGAGTTAAGCCTGCTCTCACGCGTAATGCTGCTCATGGGTGTGAGACCATCCGGTGCATCGTAATCGGCAAACTTGGTATACTTGCCGATGAATTTCAACTTCACATTTTCCAAAGAACCATTCCGGTGTTTGGCGATAATTACTTCAGCCATACCTTGCGTAGGCATGCCTTCATCATCTACGGAAATCTTATAGTATTCAGGACGGTACAAGAACATAACAATATCAGCATCCTGCTCGATAGATCCTGATTCACGTAAGTCAGAAAGTTGTGGACGTTTATCACCTCCCCGGGTTTCAACCCCACGACTCAACTGTGAAAGTGCCAGAACAGGAACACTTAATTCCTTAGCTATTCCTTTGAGTGCGCGCGATATCGATGCGATCTCTTGTTCACGGTTTCCACCGGCCTCACCTTTCATCAACTGTAGGTAGTCAATTACTATGAGTTGAATGTTGTGCTCCGCCTTTAATCTGCGGCACTTGGCACGAAGTTCAAGGATGGAAAGCGCTGGTGTGTCATCAATAAATATAGGAGCCGTTGAAAGGCTGGTGGTTTTATGAACCAATTGTTGCCATTCAAATTCTGCGAGGTTTCCTTTTTTAATCTTTTCAGATTCCAATTCTGCTTCCGCTGAGATCAATCGATTAACCAATTGTAGCGAAGCCATCTCCAAAGAGAAAATGGCCACTGGTATTTTGAATTCAACAGCTGCATTGCGTAAAGCAGAAACAACAAAAGCTGTCTTACCCATACCAGGACGGGCAGCAATGATGACCAAATCAGATTTCTGCCAACCGGATGTCACGCGATCAAGACGTGAAAATCCGCTGGGCACACCGGTTAATCCATCCTTATGATTCTTCTTCTCTTGTAATTCCTGAATCGCACGAAACATGAGTGATTTCATGTTGTCGTAATTCTTTCTCAGGTTGGAGTCGGAAATCTGAAAGATATTTTGTTCGGTTTTGTCCAGGAGTTCAAATACGTCCGTGGTGTCCTCGTAGGCATCGTGATGAATCTGAGAGGCAATCTGGATGAGGTCACGCTTGATCGCCATTTCGATGATGATACGGGCGTGATATTCAATATTGGCAGCTGAACTTACTTTAGATGTCAACTCAGCGATATAATAAGCACCTCCAACTACTTCAAGCTTAGCGCTTTTGCGGAGTTGGGCAACTACCGTGCGCATGTCTACCGGCTCGGAAGCTTTGAACAGATCGGTAATGGCATTATAAATCTCTTTATGTTGTTCGGTGTAGAAATGCTCAGGACGTAAAAATTCAATCACCGCAGTGAGTGCATTTTTCTCCAGCATAAGAGCGCCCAAAATGGCTTCTTCCAGATCGAGCGCCTGAGGCGGAAGTTTGCCTAAACTTTCAGAGATATCTCTTACTAAAAGTTTAGACTTACTTCCTGTTCCGCTCATCACAGAACTTAACCTCACTGGCGTTGATCGTTGCTCCATACTTCGTGGTTGTTGTACGTAGTTTCTTTTAGGGCAACAAACGTACTCTTAAGATTTAAACTACCTTCAACAAGTTATCTACATTTAAACGTGTGAGATTGTTAATAAATTCCTGACAGCCTAAGGTATACTATTTTACCCGCCACAACCACACCTCTTTTAAACCACAAACATTTTGCTTTATATTTAACACTTTAATCAGCATCTGCATTTTGACATCGACAGAAATTTACGTGCAATCCATTGATAAACAGCGAATACTTGTTGTTGGTGGAGGTGCTAATTTAATTACCTCAATCATAGAGCACACACTTAAATTCTATCATCGAAAATTTGATTATATCATTTCAGGAAAGCCCGCCTCTGTTCAAACTGATTCTCCTATTATTGTTATCGAAAATGGACCTCAACCGATTGATTACAAACATCATATAATTATTTTAGGTAACAGTGCTTCCGTTGAAGAATTATTAGCATTGCAAACATTGGCCGATGCTACTCCCAAAGGTGGCACGATCATCTATCCTAAAACCCATGCGGGACTAAATAAAATCGGATCTAAGGAACGACCTGACGTGCAGGCTATTGCTTATGAAGTTTATAAGCATGAAGAAGTGGAAGGAAACACGGTACTCATCTCTAGTACGAAAGAAAGAATTCCAGTTGAGCTCAGTGGTGATCTTGATCTTCAATGCGCTAGTGCAGCAAAAGAGCTACTTAAAAAGATTGGAATCAGTAGCAGCAATTTTTATAGAGCCATCAGTGCATACAAGCCTTCTTAGCATACCTCCAATAATTTATTCAAATCTCCTTCTCCTGTTTTTACTATGAAGCTGAATCTTAAAATACCGCTTTGCTTTTTTGATCTTGAAACTACGGGGATCAATATCACACAAGATCGCATTATTGAAATTGCCGTTATTAAAGTAATGCCAAATGGCGAGGTGATTCGAAAGAGCAATTTGGTTAATCCAACCGTTGCCATTTCACCAGAGTCAACGGCTATTCATGGTATTACCAACGAAGACGTAGCGAACAAGCCGACCTTCAAGGAGATTGCCAAAGAATACGTAAAGTTTTTTGAAGGCGCAGACCTGGCAGGATTTAACATCCTTAAGTTTGATGTTCCTATGCTTGTTGAAGAGTTCCTGAGGGTTGGCGTTGAATTCGACTACAGTCGTAAGAAACTGATTGATGCACAAAAGATTTTCCACATGATGGAAAAGAGAACACTCTCTGCTGCGTTCAAATTTTATTGTAGTAAAGAGATGACCGATGCCCACTCGGCTGAGGCTGACACTCAGGCAACCATGGATGTCTTGTTAGCACAAATCGAGCGCTATGAAAACCAGGAGGTGACGGATGGACTTGGAAATAAGGTCGGTGTGATCAAAAATGACATGGAGGAGTTGAATAAACTCACCGCTACCGAAATGGTTGATTTAGCAGGCAGAATGGTTAAAAACGATAAAGGTGAAGCCGTGTTCAATTTTGGTAAGCATAAAAATAAACCAGTTCTTACTGTTTTCAAAGAGGAGCCCTCCTATTATGACTGGATGATGAAAGGCGACTTCTCCCTGGATACCAAACGGAGACTCACAGAAATAAAATTGAGCAGTTTAATGAAGTAGCCTCTGATTTTATCAGATTTCTTTCCAGGTGTGATCGGCCAATAGTTTTACTGCAGCCAAAAATTTATACGGAGCTTTCTTGCCCCACTCCTTCGGACTGATCATCGAAACCAGGTGAGTGTTGTCTTCTTTTTCGTAGAGATAATAGGTCTGCCCGATCACAGGCGCGAAACTGATTTTTGAATCATAGATGATCATTGAGAGTTCCTTACGCTTTTGTATCTCTTTTGCCTGTATAGCAAGCAATTCAATCTGTTGTCGAATCTGAGTGAGTTGCATGTTGGTCTGCTCCTCCATCGCGCTAAGCGCCTGATGCCGGATAACACCTAACTCAGTTGGCTTTATCACGGCACCCGAAACGGATGCTGAATACGGAAGCACACTGAGTTGCTTATGATAGATTTCTTCGTTGGTAAACTTCTCGCCCTGATCGTTATGATGCGTCTGTGTTACTTTAAGATATCCCTTTGGGGTAATCTCATGTCTCACTTTTAATGACACCAACTCACTTCTGAAAAAATGGGTTTCAAAAGTTTGAGAATCCAGGAACTCCGATTTTATAGAATCACCCAACTCATGGTTGTCGAAGAGACGCGATTCTCCATCAGGGATAACATGGTATTGAGAAGTAAAAGCCAGATCCTCCAACGATACCCAGTTCATGCTGATATCGAGTTGTTTGCCAGTGCCACCCAACTCAATTTTAAAGATGCCCGACTTAGGTCTTTGTCCTAACTCATAGTTTCCCTTTTCAGGAAATAACTGCCAGGAAGCAAGGAAGTTATATGCTTCTACCATAAGTAAATTCAAATTGGTCTTGATGTGTAATCAAAACCTCCTTTCGTGCAAACTGTTCAAAATTACTTTTTGTAATACCGATTTGCCTCAGGAATCCATCCTTCCAAATCTTTGATGCGTGTATCATGGGAAGGGTGAGTGGACAGAAATTCAATAGGCTCTGATCCCCCACTTAATGTTGCCATGCGTTCCCAAAACTTAGGAGCTTTGGCAGGATCATATCCGGCCATCGCCATAAAGATCAATCCCATATGATCCGCTTCGGATTCATGACTTCTTGAAAATTTAAGCATGCCCACATTGGTTCCAACACCTACGGCCTGCATGAAGATTTGTTGTGTAGCTGTGGGATTTTGCCCCATAGCTGTGCCAATTGTACTCATCCCAAATTCCGCCAGCATCCCTTGACTCATGCGTTCTGCTCCATGATTGGCGATCGCGTGCGCTACTTCATGGCCCATCACAACAGCAATACCATCTTCATCCTTACAGATTGGTAGAATGGCAGTATAGAAAGCCACCTTACCCCCAGGCATGCACCAGGCATTTACCATTTTATCATCTTGAATTAAATTAAATTCCCAGTTAAATCCTGCCAATTGAGAACTGGCGCCTTTCTGCTGCATGTACTGTTCAACCGCTTTCTGAATTCGAACGCCCACTTTTCTTACCAGTTGTGTTTGTTCTTGATTGGTTGACAAAGGACCCTTATTAATAACTTCTCTATACTGCTGGGCCGACATCTGATTAATCTCATCACTGGAAACCAAGCTAAGCTGCTTGCGCCCGGTTACTGGCACTGTTGCGCATGCGTACAATACCGTAACAAAAAGAGTAGTCGACACTAATTTATAAAACATAGTTTTTCTTTTTTTTACGGCAAAGATAAAGCCATTATTGTTGATGGGACATCAAAATCGCCTCTGAATTTGTCGATTTAGCTGAGATTGTTTCTAAATTTGCATAACGCTAAAGAACAAATCACGTCATGAGAATTTTTGCCATTGGAAGAAATTATGCTGAACACATTAAGGAATTAAATAACGAACGCCCTGATGAACCGGTAATTTTTACAAAGCCTGATACTGCCATTATTCGCAATAACGCACCTTTCTATTATCCTGATTTTTCAAAGGATATACACCACGAGGTAGAGTTAGTGTTACGCATTTGTAAAGAAGGAAAAAACATCGAGGAGAAATTTGCCTCGAAGTATTATGATGCGATTGGTATCGGTATTGATTTCACCGCACGCGATATTCAATCCAAGCTAAAAGAAAAAGGCTTACCTTGGGATATTGCTAAAGGGTTCAACGGCTCCGCGCCTATATCAGACAAGTTTATTCCTGTGAGTGAATTCAAAGACATTAAGGACATTAATTTTAAACTGGAGATTGATGAACAATTAAAGCAACAAGGAAATACGAGCTTGTTACTTTTTCCGTTTGAGTATATCATATCGTATTTGACAAAATTTTTTACGCTGCGGCCTGGTGATTTGATTTTTACCGGCACACCCAAAGGAGTTGGTCCCGTAGCCATTGGAAATAAATTATCTGCATACATAGAAAATGAGAAGTTATTGGAGTTTGAAGTTAAGTGAGGTAGCATTTTTTAGTCTGTTATTTTTTTCCGGAACAACGTACGCGCAATTCAGTCCCGATAAAGTAATTACGTCTGGTAGTGCTTCAGCTAAATATTTGTTCCCTATTAAGCCCGGAACAACTTCTATTATTACGGGCACGATGGGTGAATTGCGTAATACACACTTCCATGCAGGCCTTGATATTGATACACCTGGTGTAGGTTATCCTGTACTTTCTGTTCAGGATGGTTATGTCTCGCGAGCCACTTGCACAACCGGTGGTTATGGAAATGTTCTGTTCATCACGCATCCTGATGGAAATACTACCGTGTATGCCCACCTCGATGAATTTAAAGGTGCTGTGGGCAATTTTGTAAGACAGGAAAGATATACACGGAAAATTTCTGAGATTGATCTTCAGTTTAGCCCCAATCAATTCCCCGTTTTGCGTGGTGAAATTATTGCCTTATCCGGTAACACGGGAGGTTCAGGCGGGCCTCATCTTCATTTTGAAGTAAGGAATAACAACAACGAGGCAATCAATCCCCTCATCTACGAATTCTCCGAGGTGAAGGACCATGTAGCGCCACTGGCTTTCAAAATTGCTTTGAAAACCATGGACAGCAAGTCAAGAATCAACGATCAATTCGGTCGGTTTGAATTTTCGGTAGTGCGTAATGGCAACACCTATTCTCTACCGTATCCTATTTTAGCTAGCGGCAATATTGGTGTGGAAGTATTAGCGCACGATAAGATGGAAAACACACGCTTTCGCTATGGAATTAATTATATCGATATGAAAGTGAATGATCAGGTCATGTTCACTCAAACGATCGATAAAATTGATCTGAGTGAGAGCAGAAGGATTTTAACCTTGATGGACTACAAAGCGCTGGAGTTGAAAGGCGCACGTTACAATAAGCTATATATCGATGACGGCAATCTATTGAATTACTATGCAGAAGTTGAAAAGAAAAGTGGCATTTCTATAGGTGATACAGAAACACCTGTACAGATATCATTAAAAGACTTTGATGGGAATATCAGCAAAATCAATTTTATTTTGAAGCCATCAAAGCCAGTCGATGAAACTTCCCTACTTGGTACAATGACCAAACTTCATGAAACTGAGTTTCAAGAAAACATCATGAAGGTTTCTGTAAAAACCTGCTTGCAGGAAAAAAGAGAAGTAGCCCTATGGCAGAAAGGAAAATCTACTTCCATAAATGCAGCCTATAAAGGGAAAAATCAATCTGTTTACCTCATCGATCTTCAGCAGTATTTGCCCGATTCAATAAGCACGTGTCAGGGTTCAATCAATTACTCATTTCAGGATCGTATTCCATCTGAAACTGACTACATCTATTATAGTGATCTTTTAGATATTGAATTTCCTAAGAGTTCATTATATGACACCACATTCCTGGCCGTCTCTTATGATACATTGCAAGGGAGAGAGTCCTTTAAGATCGGGAGCCGTCTTGTTCCATTGCATCAATCGATTGGTGTCACACTAAAGCCTCACCTTAATTACACGCCAACCAAAGACCTTAGTGTTTATCGAAAAGAAGGAAACTCCTATAGCTATCTGCCGGCCGAGTGGAAAAATAATCGCATACATTTTAACACCCGAGAGTTTGGCGAATTTGTTATTCGGAGAGACACACTTGCTCCTACCATTACCCCTGTTAGCGTTAACTCAACGTCTGCCCGATTGAAGATCAGAGACAACCTTTCTGGAATTTCTTACTTTGAAGCAAACATAAGTGGTGAGTGGTTGTTATTGGTTTATGATTATAAAACCGGCTATATTAAATCTGAAAAACTGGATAGGACAAAGCCACTGAAAGGTGATTTTGAATTGAAGGTGGTTGACAATGCCGGCAATGAGAAAATTTACAAACAAAAAATATTGTAACCATGGCACTTACTGCAGGATCAATAGCGCCTGACTTTAAAACCAACGATCAGGACGGCAATGAGGTTAATCTTTCCAGTCTCAAAGGAAAAAAAGTAGTTCTTTATTTCTATCCAAAGGATATGACACCGGGTTGCACGGCTGAAGCCTGCAGCTTGCGTGACCATTACAAAGCTCTTCAGAAAGCAGGTTACGAAGTATTTGGAATTAGCTCGGATGATGAGAAATCGCATCGCAAGTTTATTGAGAAAGAAAAGCTCCCCTTCCGCCTTCTGGCTGATACCGATAAAACTGTTCATGGTAAGTATGGCACCTGGGTAGAGAAATCCATGTATGGTAGAAAGTATATGGGCACAGCACGTGTTACATTTATCATTGATGAAAATGGAATCATACGA
>JANOUH010000442.1:0-19902 GCA_031416795.1 Cytophagales bacterium
ATCAGCTATTTTTAAGTGAATTGATTTTGGCAATAACGTTCAAATCATTTCCTTTCGGAGATATAGAAGTTGTCTGTAGTTGTTTTAATCAGGGCCTTTAAACAGTTACCCATGCGGGGCGGGAGTTTTATTGTTTGTCTACTTTTTCTGATTTTTCAATCTGTTTCCAATGCTGCTTATGCTCAGAAAGAATCTGATCGCTGGATACTTGAGGAAATATTGAAAGACTCCGCATTTACAGGTGAAATCGTAACTCAATCGCTTAGTGAACTGGGTCCAATATTTTGGCCAGAAAATTTAAATCAACAGGATGTCTATACCGGTCATGATAACCTGATTAAAAATAAAAACGGACTCTTTATTGCCATTGAAGGAACCGGAAGAATTTATCAGGTTTCGATGAAAGCTAATGAATTGGATTTTACACGAATTGATTCAACGGTCTTTGGAGGATATAATTATGGAGCATTTGTCTATTCACTCAATGATACCATTTACTCACTAGGTGGCTATGGTTTCTGGAGTTTAAATGGTCATTTAAGGTATTTCAAGGAGTCCTCCTCGGGCTGGGAGATAAAACCTTTGAATAGAAAAATACCGGTGGGTTATAATAATAAAGGTTTGTATTTCGATCCAAAAAATTATTCCCTCTATTACACTGTTGATCCTCAGCAAGTAGATGAAGCACTGAAAAGGAATCCCTATGATGAAAACACAAAAGCCCAGGTCTTTGAGTTAAATCTTAAAACAAGAGACTGGAAAGAATCAGGCACTCCCACTGCGAAATCCATGAAATTAAATGCGGCTTCAATGAAAATTGCAACATTGCCCTGGGGAGAACTTTTTTTAACCGGACCGAGAGCACAATTGAAATTTGAAACAACTTTAATTGATTACCGGAACAACAGGATTTTTTCACTAAACAAACCAGATAAATCAAACGCTGTTGTTAATTTAAGGTATGGTGAAAAAGCTGAATTGAATAAAAGAATAATCACCTATTATCATGACTCAGTGCTCACTATTCTTACATCCAACAAGGAAAGACTAGAGATTCCATTAAAAAAGTCCAACTTTACTGATACGGGAATGTCCGTCTACGTTCCTTTACGGGAAAGCTGGTCCTGGAACTCAAGAAATATAGCATGGTTTGGAATAATCTCTGCACTTACTGTTTCAACTCTGGGATTTGTATTTTGGAAAAGACGCAAACCTAAGGTAGCACAAAGCAGAGTCGAAACAGGAAACAATAATACTTTCGACAAGATGGAAGAAGATCTAATAAAATTCTTTCTAACTAAACCTGAACCTTCCCTCAGTGTTGACGAAGTAGATGAAATTCTTGAAACCTCTAAAAAGTCAAAAGATACGCAAAATCAAAAGCGAAGTGCTGTAACCCGATCGATCAATAGCAAGTACATGATGGTTACAGGCGATCATGAAAATCTTATCAATGCCACCCGACTTGAATTTGACCGAAGAATGATTCAATATGTGCTTGATGTTGAGAGATTCAAAAATATTAAGCATCTGATCAGAATTCAAATTGGAATATTTGACTAAAGAAATTTACTGATCACCCCCTTCCAAATCTCATACCCCTTCCGGTTCATATGAAGATTATCTTCAACAAAAAGATCTTTGCGCACTTGGCCACTACTGTCCAGCATAGGCGTCCATACATCGGCATATAAAACATACTTCTTTGTAGTCGTCCATCGTTTAAGTTGACGATTGAATTCTTCGTATTTGCTTTTCAAATGCCACCGTGCCACGCTGGGTTTGGTGGAGATGGGTAACGTGGTTCTTAGGCAACTATAATACCTTTTTGCCTTTGTTCATTTTTTCATTTTCATCTTCAAAGCCTGCTTCTTCCTTGTTGGGTATGTGGGCGCATTTATCGGCTTTGTGCTTTATGGATTCTACTTTCTTAGCCATATTATTTTAGTTTCCTTATTTGTTTGCTATTCACCAATGATTTCATTTGGGTAATTGCAATTTTGTTCTATTGAATAAGTCTTTCAGGCTGCTGCAATCCTTGATGAATCAGGACAGCATTAATGCTTTCGAGATTGCTAAGCACTACCAATTGTTCCAGTGTAGCTGTGTCTCTAATATTTCCAACTGCATCAGGATTAGTTTCACACCATTGTTTGGCCGTTACTCCAAACAGTGCTACATTCAACAAATCTGCTTCGTTGGCATACACAAAGCTTGTCTGGCTTTTACTTAATTCCTTTGGGATTAAATTTTCTTTGATCGCATCGGTATGAATATGATAATTAACTTTTGCTAAAGTGCGTTGCAGGTTCCATTCTAATTTCAGTCTGTCGTTTTCATCCGTTTTTAGACGCTGGAATTCTTTGATAAGATATAGTTTAGATCCGGCACTGACCCAGGAAGCAAATTCAAAGGCTATGTCTTTGTGAGCAAAAGTGCCACCATTATTTCCTTGTTTAGAAATCAGACCAGTAGCATGAGTGGCCTCAATCCATTTTGAAGGGGATAAGGTAAAAGCATTACTTCCTGCTGCATAAAGAAAGGAGTCGAATTCGACCCCTTTGAAATTGGGGTTATTCAATTGCTCCCAAAGTCCGATAAATTCGATTGTGGTTTTAGAACGTAGCCAGTTTTTAACAACGTCTTTCGGCTCATCTGGGTTTTTGTTGCGGGCAATATCAGTTAATGATATAAAATCCTCTTCATTGATTTTCAATGTGGCGATCTCAATTCCTTTAACCGTTATAATTTTTGATTTACTCATTATTTACTATCCTTTTTAATTGTGGCGAAAATGCCACAATTAAATACTCTGAATGTTTTCGATCAATTGATTTTTGCTATTTCGGATGTCGTTTGCCACCTCAATAAAATGCCATTCGGAATATTCGTATTTCTCTTTTAGTGAATTGACAGCGGGAAGCAAGCGGTTTTCTACAAACCACTTCTTTTCTTCTTGGTCAAAGGTGTACGTATCAATAGTATTAGTATCCCTCTGCTTTGTCATCACCGCGTGGGTCTGCACCACCTTCTAACTTCTTATCGGTGCGTACCAAGATCGCATCTACCCGCCCCATGGTACCTCTCATTTTAAATGTGTGGCCCATCTTTACCAACACCAAACTATCTGCTTCGGTTAGCGCACTTTTCTCATTGAAGACAAGATCAGGTGCCCACTGGCTGTGAATACGTTTTGCCTCTACCGCTTCCTGCATCGTCATGCCATGATCAACTACGTTTAATATGGTTTGAAAAACGGAAGTAATAATGGTTGTGCCACCAGGAGTGCCCACCACCATAAATAAACCACGATCTTTTTCTACAATGGTTGGTGTCATCGAACTCAACATCCTTTTGCCGGGTTCAATTTTATTTGCCTCGCCACCTACAGCACCATACATATTAGGCGCGCCTGGCTTTACGCTGAAGTCGTCCATCTCATTATTCAAAAAGAATCCTGAGCCGGCCACAACCACACGAGAACCATAGCCGCCATTTAATGTTGTAGTTACCGATACTGCATTTCCTTCTTTATCCACCACAGAAAGATGTGTAGTCTCTTCCGACTCCACAAAACTAAAATCTCCTTCTTTAATTTCATCACTTGGTGTAGCCTTGTCCGGAAGGAAATTGCTCATTCTATCTTTATTATATTGATCACTAATGAGAAGTTCTACAGGTACTTTTACAAAGTCTGGATCGCCTAGATAAATGGATCTATCAGCATAGGCTCTTCGCTCTGCTTCAGTCATTAAATGAACGGTCTTTGCCGAATTCCATCCCCACTCATTAATGGGTTGATTCTCTACCGATTTCAAAAGCTGAAACAACGCCACACCGCCACTGGAAGGTGGTGGCATCGAAATAACTTTATATCCTTTGTATTGCGTAGTGACTGGTGCCCGCCAGACCGCATTATAGCTTTTTAAATCTTCATAGGTAATCAAACCATTGCCACGGGTCATCTCCTCCACAATATGTTTTGCTGTTTCACCTTCATAAAATCCGGCTCTTCCATTGTCGCGGATGCGTTCCAGCGCATGACCTAAATCGGTATGCATAATCGTATCTCCTGCTTTCCAGTTCTCATTGATTAACTGTGAAGGCAAAACCGAATTGTATTTTTTCAAATCTTCCTGAATGTATTTCATTCCTTCCGCTTCTTTCTCGGTCAGCACAAAACCATTCAGTGCCAAATCAATAGAAGGCTGCACTAAATCTTTCCAGGGCAGCTTACCATATTTTTTATGTGATTCTTCCAGGCCCGCTACGGTTCCGGGAACACCACTTGCTAAATGTCCCAATACACTGAGAGCGGGAATGGCTTCGCCCGTTTCACCCAGATACATATTGGTCGTTGCCTTTGACGGTGCTTTCTCTCGATAGTCAAGTGCATCTACTGATCCATCGCTCATGCGGGCCAGCATAAAACCACCACCTCCAATATTTCCTGCTCCAGGGTAAACTACTGCCAACGCTAATTGAGTAGCAATGGCTGCATCAATGGCATTACCACCTTTTTTCAAAATATCTATTCCGACCTTAGAGGCCAACGGATGAGCAGACACGACCATGGCAGAATCTACCACGAGCCCAGTGATTTGTTTCTTTTTTTCTGTTGACTGACAAGCAACAATGACGATGCATAGAACAAGAATGGAAATACGTCTCATGGGGAATTTGATTTTTACATGGTTTAGAAAAATAAATGTATGATTTCGGGGCCAAACATACTATGTGCTTTTTGTGAAGATCAGAAAAACCATTTCGTAGGTCCATGCGATGGACAATTGGTTTTTAAGAAGGAGTAATTAAAGATACTTCTCCATACAAATACTCTCCTTTACTTCCATGTACGGGGGAAAGTTTGGGATGCGTTTATACCCGGATTTTTCATAGGCTGCAATGGCCTCTGGTTGGTTAATGCCCGTTTCTAGTTTTGAAATGCTGAACCCTTCTCTCTTCGCCCATTGCTCTAATTCCATTAATATTCGTTTTCCAATACCCTGATTACGGTATAACGGCAGTGTATACATTCTCTTGATCTCAATCGTCATATCATCAACAGGACGGAATGCTCCACACGCAACGGGAGTTGCATGTTCATGCGCGATGATGACACGGGCATGTTCATTCATCAGATTAAATGGTGTAAACGTGTTTTGAAGAAACGGATAGCGGACTACAAACTCTTTGTCCAACTCCACAATCAACTTTTTAAAATCCTCATTGGAAAAGTTGGTCTGTATGAAGGTGATCATAGTATTAAAATAACATTCCGATAGCTGCAATCAAAGTCATGCCGATAATAAACCATCGGTACATGGTATCGGTTAGTTTGCGAACGAGTATTATTCCAAGGTATGCTCCTAAAATAATAGCTGGCAAAGTCAGCAGGTCAAATAGTAACGTATTCAAACTGATGGTGTGCCAGGCAAACACGTGAAACGGAACTTTAAACCAATTCACCACCAGAAAAAACCAGGCCGTGGTTCCGATGAATGCGTTTTTAGGAAGTCGCACCGATAAGAGATAAACACTCATCACAGATCCGGCCAGGTTGCCCACCATAGATGTGAAACCGCCTGCGATGCCGGTGCCCACACCAAAAATTTTACTCTTCGGTATGTTATCTTGTGTTCCTATTTTTTCAAGCCATAGCATGATGATTACACTCAACACAATGGTGCCTGCCATCATCATTTTAAACATGTGATCGTTGATGTAGCTTCCTGCGATAGTGCCTACGATGACTCCGACTGCTGCCCATGGAAATAAAATTTTCAAATGGTGCCATGATGCATGACGATGATAATACCAAACGCCAAACACATCCGCCAATACCAACATCGGCAGCATGATGCCACTGGAAAGTTGTCCGCCAAATACATTGGCTAACAATGGAACCGATAACATGCCCGCTCCATGCACGCCAGTCTTAGCCATGCCCGTGAGCAGCGCGACTGACAACACAATGAATATTTGTAGATACGAAAGTTCAAAAGTAAAGAGCGTTATCATCTGTTGCCGGTTACCAGTTTCCAGTCACCGGTAACTGGATACCGGTAACGGGCAACCATTTTTATTTTTCTAGCTTTTTTAATCCGGCCTCGATTTCGTTTTTCGATAACCACTTGCCTCGCATCATGACGCCTTCAACCTTTTTTGTATTGGTAATGTCAGTTAATGGATTGCCATTGATGAGAACGAGGTCTGCGATTGCACCTGGCTTTATGATTCCTGCCTCGGAAAGATTTAAGTATTTAGCCACATTCACGGTGCCGGTGCGCAACGCCTGATACGGAGTAAGGCCAGCATCCACTAAATACTTGAGTTCGTTGTGCGTGGAGAATCCGGGCACATTAAATATTTGTGGGGCATCGCAACCTAACAATAAACCTACACCGTTCTGCTGGCACTCGTAAATCAACTTGCGTCTTAGCTTAATGAAGTTCTCAATTTTTTTCGCATCATACTGAGCATTGGCCATCAGGTTTTTCTTGGTGTCGATCCATTGATTCACTGTTTTTTTATCCATGTATTTACTATCCGGATCTTTTAAGAAATCATCTCCTGTATAGTTAGCGGCAAACCAACGATCGGCCAGCGATTGAGTTGGGACGACCCAAATATTTTTCTCTTTCAATTCCTTCATCAACTTAGGGATCACAGAAACATCCGATTTGTCAGCTACAAACATTCCAAACAAACCCGTCTGTTGCTCTACCATGCTTTCAATACCAGGCACCATGGCTTCTACAAATCCATCCATGTGATCGATAGAAGAATAACCCGCATCAATGGCGCGCCAGACGCCCACGCCAAATGAAACGTGACCGGCAAAAGGAATCCCAACTTCTTTTGCTGTTGATGATATCGCTGCAAAAGTTTCCTTCGTCAAGCCGGGATGAAGTTTCAGATAATCATAGCCTGCTGCTTTTTGTTCGCGCACCATGGCGGCACCGCGCTCCGCTGTTTTCACACTCAAGCCATTGAAGGAAGGACCTGTGGTATAAAATCGCGGCCCGAATACTTCACCGCTGTTGATCATGCTTCGAAGTTCCAAATGTTTGGGGTGTCCCAGCATTCCACGGATCGTAGTGATTCCGTTGGCTGCAAACAAAAACAATACTTCTTTGTGTGATTCAAGATTCTCGTTGGGTGGCACGTGAGCATGCATCTCGGCCAAACCGGGAATCAGGTATTTACCTTTTGTATCAATCACCAATGCATTCTTATCATACTTCAGCTTTTTACCGATCGCGGTAACTTTCCCATCTTTAACAATCACCATGGAGTTCGGGATGATCTTTTCCGAATCCATCGGCACGACATTCACGGAAGTGAATACGATCTCGCGCTGACGTGAATCAATCAGTTGTTGACCAGATGCACTCATGGTAAATAGCGCAAAAAGGAGTAAAATAGAATTTCTCATGATTAAAAATAGTCCGCTCCTCACAGATAAAAAAATCAAGACTATGCTAACAGGATGTGGAGGAGGTTGAGCGGAGTTAATGCCGTGAGACTGGCTTTACTTTTTCATATACTTCCAATTGCGCGGCTTGCCTTCGGCCATCCACTCAATGGCTGTGGTCAGTCTGCTGTTGCGGGTTTCTTCTGTTTTAGCATCCATAATCCACATCACGTATTCTTTTTTGTTGGAAAGACTAAATGCATCAAATGTCGTTTGTGCTGCTTTATTTTTTTTCAACTCTTTTAAAAAGTAATCAGGCGCCTTCACTTCTTTGGCAGTGGTCAGTTTCTTCTTTTCCACTTTAATGCCTGCATCATTCAACTTCATTGCTTCCTTGATATATCGTATCAGGGTGGCATCAGAAGGAAGGTCTTTCAAACTGGTGATCTTTCCCAGGTGGCCCATCGCTGTTTCACCTTTAGCATTTTCCATGAGTGATTTATCGTTCATCAATGAAGCCTTCCAAAATCCAAATGCGCAGTGTTGCTTGAAGCTGGCCATGTTACACAAGCCTGCTCCCTTGTAGTCAAAAAAGGGCATCCCCCATTTTATTTTTTCTTCCACATCCGGACACGCGAAATGGACCAATTCGCGCAGGTGATTCAATATCGGAACGGCAAAGTCGGCCGACTTCAAAATATAGGCATCCATTCGTTTTTCTTTCATTGCCATAACTTGACTATTTACAGGAAGGAAGTTACGTTTTTTCAATTCAAACTTATTTTAAAGACACTTTGTATTTCAACAGAAAGCGAGCGAACAACAAGGGGCTACTTTAATCTCCATCCATGATAACATTAGATTTAAAATTGTTCGAAACGATTTTTTTAATTCAGGCATTCATTTATTCAAGAGAAATAGCTAACTCGTAAAGAATCCATTAAGAAAGAGTGTCAAACTATCAGCACTTTTTCTAATTTTACCACCCGAATTTTAATTGATCGTATGGGACGTGTATTTGAAAAGAGAAAGCATAAAATGTTCGCCCGCTTTGATAAAATGGCGAAAGGCTTCACCCGCATCGGTAAAGACATTGCCATTGCCATAAAGCAAGGTGGCCCCAACCCGGATAATAACCCGCGTTTGCGGATGGCCATTCAAAATGCCAAGGGTTTGAACATGCCCAAAGACCGTGTGGATGCAGCTATCAAGAGAGCATCGAGCAAGGAAGAAAAAGATTTTGAAGAAATAATCTATGAAGGCTATGCGCCCCATGGCGTGCCCGTGGTGGTCGAATGCGCTACAGACAATCCGACACGAACGGTGGCTAATATCAGGTTACGTTTTTCAAAAAATGGTGGCAACATGGGCAATTCAGGCTCTGTCGCTTTCATGTTTGAACACAAAGGCATTTTTAAATTCGACCCTTCCAAACTAAATCTGGATGATATGGAATTGGATCTTATTGATGCCGGTGCCGAAGATATTCAGCGCGAGGAAGAGGAGATTATTATATATACCAAATTTACCGAGTTTGGTCATATGGCAAAGTTTCTGGAGTCGAGAGGGCTGGAACCGAAAAGTTCTGAACTTCAATATATTCCCAACTCAACCAAAGAATTGACTGAAGCAGAACAGGATGAAGTGATGGAATGCGTAAGCGCTTTGGAAGAAGACGATGACGTACAAAACGTTTATCATAACCTGGCATGACATGAAAATCAAACTTTTGATCGTACTACTATTCGCCAGCGCAAGTCTGATGAACGTATACGGTCAGAAATATGATACCAGTCAATTTTCATTTACTAATTTTTATTTCAACGGTACGGTTGGTGTACCTTCCAAAGAGTTTAAGGAGGCTGTCCAAAATGACTTTGGCAATCTGGGTTATGGATTTTCCGGTGGCTTCCTGGTTAGTCCTTTACTTGAGAATAAACCATCGCCTGTTTTACTTGGTCTGGATCTGGGTTATTTTCTTTATGGCGTAGATAAGCAACCTTCTGCTGCCTCCACACCCGCTTACAAAACCACTTTTCAGGTTTTTACTATAAATGCTATTGGCCGGTTGCGTCCCAGATTGATAAGAGGTGGAGTAACTCCTTTTATTGATGGTATGATCGGAATTAAAACGTACAACGCCACAACAAAAATTGATAAGAACCTGGTCAACATTATTTTTAATGACGATCAACCAGAAATCATCAACAACGAAAATGATACCGGTTTAAATTATGGCTTAGGCGCAGGGTTCTACACCAATGGAAAGAATAGCCAAAGTCCAGGATTTACATTGAGATTTCTTTATATGTGGGGTGACGAAGTGGAATACGTGGTGAGAAATTCTTTAAAAGTAAACGGTGGTCTCGTTACGTTTGATAAGGCTCGCACCAATACAAACATGTTTGTCATTCAATTGGGAATTAGTGGGGCATCGTTAAAAAAACTCCTTACTTCTGAATAGCTTTTAACTGACTCCCCTCCCGAGTCAGGTTATCGTCAACCATGCGATTATTGTATTGTTGAATCAGTCCTTTCAGATGCGATTCCATATGTCGCACCGTATCAGGAAGATCATTCAATAGGTTTTGCTTCAATAATTTATCTTTCTTAAAATCATAGAGACCTACAGACTTTGTGCCATCAAATTGTAACAAGTAGTTGCCACGGAAGGATTGATACACTTGATCAATATAGTTGAAGGCGAATGGTTCTTCGTCACGCTTAAATGCATCGCGACCAAACGCGACATACGGTTTATCATAATGAAGATATCCAAGTATAGTAGGCATGATGTCAATCTGCTGAACAATTTCAGGTGCAAACTCATGCCAATCGGAGCCTGGCTTGTAAAAGAAAATCGGAATAGCGAAATAGCCCCATGCCGTATTGTACTCAGGATAGGCAATCTCAGCAAAAGCGTGATCAGCAGTAAAAACAAACAATGTGTTCTTATACCAGGGCATTCTGGAGGCGGTTTCAAAAAACTTCTTCAATGAATAATCGGTATATTCTATCGCACGATAAATTTCAAGATCACCACCTTTGAATTTCGATTCAAATTCTTTGGGGAGTTTGTAAGGATGATGAGAAGAGACAGTAAAGAGCGTGGTATAGAAAGGTTCTTTAAATGTATTCATCTTATTGGCGAAATAGTTTAGGAACTTATCATCCCAGATTCCCCAGATGTTGTCATAATCATCATCATTGTTATACTCGTCTTTGCCGTAATAATCATCAAAACCACATAGGTTGGCAAATGCATTAAAGCCCATCGAACCATTAGGCGCACCATGAAAGAAGGCTGAATAATATCCTTTCTCTTTTAACAGGCTGGCCGTGCTGTTGATTTTATTTCCCGAATAATGAGAAAGTACATACGGTATCTCGATGGAAGGAATGCTGCAAATTACGGAAGGCATAGCATCAATCGACTTTCTGCCGTTGGCCAATGAAAACTCATAGGCCCGACTCACTCCAATCAATGAATCCAGAAATGGCGTATAACCATGGTAGCGTTCTGGTTCCATCCATTTATTATATACGCCAACAAACTCTTTGGAATAACTTTCCATGATGATCACCACCACATTATCATATTTGAACGCAGCCGTATCGTTGGGAACTTTCAATGGATCAAATACTTTCGCTAGCTGTTCTTCATTCTCAAAATAATTTACTTTTTGAATTACGCTTGCCTTGGCCGTGCGCATCAGCGCGAAGGGTGTGTTCAAAACCAGGTTGATATCTTTTGGTTCTTTGGCAAACTCGGCAGCATTGCTCAATGTGATTGGCCGTGTACTGTGCTTGAACCCTCCTCTTGCGCCACCGATAAATAAATAAACAATAAGGGGTAACATGGCGAGAGAAGAAACATAGAATGTCCAGGGGTTTTTTAATTGAGGACCCCGTGTTTTGATTCGCTTATAGCCTTGCATGAGCAGCCAAACCAAAATCATCCACACCACTACGGCATACCAATAATCCCATAGAAACTGGAGGAACAACAAACCCTTATTCTTTTCATTTTCAAATTGAGCTACTACACTCACGGTGGTTCTGCGAAGTGTGAATCGATAATAAATAAAATCAGCCGTGTTGGCTGCCAGGGCAATCGTGTTAAAAAAAATAAATATCCACTTAACAAGTTGCTGATACCAGTTCTTAAAGCGTGCTGCCAGCGGCAAAATCATAAGCAGAATAAACAATGAATTAGAATAGAGTATAGCAGCGAGATCAAACTTGAGTCCGCCCAGCATGATTCGTGCAAAGCGAGATGATGTCATGTCGGGGAAAAAACCGGTATTAAAAAAATAAAATCCGATACGACTTACGGAATAGAGTGCCATGACCAGCAAAAGACTCAACATCAGGGCAACGTATACATTGCCCTTCCATTTCAAGCCCTCAAACAAAACCTTTAACCGGTTGATCATGACTATGTAGTGAGGTGCAAAAATAACTCAATATTAGTATGCTAAAAAAAGTAGCTTCAAGATCAGGAATGTTATGCTTCTTTCAATACCGGCTTTGTTCTCCAATTGAAGCGCACCGACAAAATCCGAACAAGAAAAGTAGAGGTGATGGCGATTAATGCAGCAATGGTTTCATCCATTCCGGCAACGCCATATAAAATTGTGAATAAGCTGCTACCCACGATGGCAGCACCGGCATAAAAGCGACCCGGTTTAAAAATAACGGGAACTTCACCAATCAGCACATCGCGAATGAGGCCTGCCCCTACCGCATTGAACATTCCAATTAACACCGCTGCTAATGGAACCAGCTCAGCACGAAGAGCGGCACTGGCACCTACTACACTATACATTCCAAGGGAGATGGCGTCAACTAATTTCATCGTCATTTCCATTTTACTCAGTCTCTTATAGAAGAACATGGAAACTCCGAATCCAAGCAAGATCACAAACAAGTAATTAGAATTGGTGACCACCAGTGGAGGTCCACCTTGAATAAAAATCGAATCGCGTATCAAACCACCTCCGACACTGGAAAAGAAAGCCACGATGAATACTCCAATAAAATCAAACTTCTTTCGAATGGCCGCCAATGAACCTGAGATTGAAAAGAGTAACACCGCCAGCAGATCAAAGTAAGCAAAGGTGACGGTGAGGTTTCGTTCAATGACATACGGGATTTGATACGGCTCCATAGAAAATAGGTTTACATCAAAAGTAAAATAAAAAGTGGTAGTAACTGTTCATAAATCATGATACTGTTCCTAGTGATCTATCTGATGTCTCGACTCCTTTATCATTACTTTATCATTACTAAAAATGGTCTGTGAGCACAGACCATGGATAAGATTTAATATGAATCAAAATAAAAAGTGCTTAGAGAATCATCTCTAAGCACTTTTAGCTATTTGTTGTCTTGCCTATTTCAATTTAAAAGCTGCTTGCTTCACATCTCGTGAGTTGCCCCCAACGAACACATGAAACTCACCGGGCTCTGCCACAAATTTCAAATCTGAATTATAGAATGATAAGTCTTTCATGACAAGAGTAAAATTCACTGTTTTGATTTCCCCGGCTTTCAAGTTGATCTTTTGAAATCCTTTCAGTTCCTTAACAGGTCGCGTTACAGATCCCACCAAATCGCGAATGTATAATTGAACCACTTCACTGCCATCACGAGCACCTTTGTTGGTGACATCAATCGAAACACGCAATGAATCTGCTGATGTGATTTCATTGGCACTTATCTTAAGATCGCCATAGCCAAATTCCGTATAGCTCAAACCAAACCCGAAAGGATAAAGCGGCTCGTTAGAAACATCCAGGTAGTTCGATTGAAATTTTTGAAACCAAGGTCCACTCAATGGACGACCTGTATTTTTGTGAGCGTAATAAATTGGCACTTGTCCTACAACCTGAGGAAATGTGGTTGTCAGCTTTCCGGAAGGATTCACGTCACCAAACAATACATCGGCTATAGCATCCCCTGCTTCGCTGCCACCAAACCATACATTCAAAATCGCTGGCACATTTTCTTCTTCCCACTTCAACGCTAAGGGACGACCTGTAAATAGTACGAGCACTACCGGCTTGCCTGTTTTAAGCAGCGCCTTGATCAACTCTTTTTGCGTTTCGGGTATTTCAATATTCGTACGGCTTGCGGCCTCACCACTCATCTCTGCTGCCTCACCTACTGCTGCTACTATCACATCTGCGCCCTTTGCAATTCGCACGGCCTCATCGCGCAATTCAACAGCAGATCGCTTATCGCGGTGCAACGATTTCCCAAACAACGTTGAGTTTTTTTCCAATAATGAATCTTCTGCCAGGTTGGATCCTTTAGCATAAATAACTTTTGCACGTGTGCCTACCGCTTTTTGCAATCCTTCGCGCAGTGAGATGGATTCAGAGAAGCGTGCCGCTACGCTCCACGTTCCAGTCATGTTTTCCTTTGCATCGGCCAAGGGACCAACCAAAGCAATGGTTCCGGATTTCTTAATGGGAAGAATATTGCCTTTGTTTTTCAACAAGACAAAACTTTGTGTCGCGGTGCTACGCGCTTCTGCTCTATTGGCTGCATTGAATACGTCATTCTTTGCCCTGTTCTCATCACAATATTTATAAGGATCATCAAAGAGACCCAATAAGAATTTTGCTTTTAAAATTCTGCGGCAGGCATCATCAATTTGTTTTTCGGTGACCTTTCCTTCCTCTATTGATTTACCCAGTGTCGTGAGCAACCCTTCGCTTACCATGTCCATATCCAACCCTGCATTCACCGCCTTAGCTGTAACGGTTTGAAGGTCTCCGAAGCCATGATTAATCATTTCACTTACGCCTGTGTAATCGGAAACTACAAATCCATTGAAGCCCCATTCTGAGCGCAGCACATCCGTAAGCAACCATTTATTTGCTGTAGCTGGAATACCATCAATCTCATTAAATGACGCCATGATACTTCCTACTCCTGCATCCACCGCTGCCTTGTAGGGTGGCAGATATTCATTGTACATTCTGTGGCGGCTCATATCCACCGTGTTGTAATCGCGGCCTGCTTCAGAGGCACCATAAAGCGCATAGTGTTTTACACATGACATGATGGTATTGTTGGCAGAAAGATCATCACCTTGAAAACCTTTCACCATAGCACGCGCAATTTCAGAACCGAGATAAGGATCCTCACCACTGCCTTCTGAAACACGGCCCCAACGTGGATCGCGGGAAATGTCTACCATGGGTGAAAACGTCCAGTTAATTCCATCGGCACTGGCTTCTATCGCGGCAACCCGGGCACTGCGCTCAATCAACTTCATATCCCAGCTGCAGCTTAAGCCCAATGGAATAGGAAATACAGATTCATAGCCGTGGATGACATCCATACCAAAGATCAGTGGTATTTTCAACCTGCTTTTTTCTACAGCAATCTTTTGCATCTCCTTAATATTGGCCACCGATTTTATATTGAACAGGCCTCCTACTTTTCCTTCTTCAATCTTCTTAGCGATGCCGGAACTCTCCACTGCACCGGTAACAAAAGCACCGGCCGAAGGAAGATTGAGCTGTCCTAATTTTTCTTCCAGCGTCATCAGACTCATTACTGAATCAATGCGGGCATCAATGCCAGAATGTTTATTTTGGGGTGGTTGACTGCACGAAACCACGAGCAGAAAGACAACCAGGCTATACAGAATTTTCATTTCAAAATATGTTAATAAGTAAAATTCAATTTCACTGCGCCTGCCTTCACCTCTGGAGCTGACATAAATAAATTCCATAATAAACCGGTGCGGTGATTTTCAATCATGACGATGATTGGCCCTTGATCAATAGCCAAATAGGAATTGGCAACCCATCCACTCGAAAGATTAAATGAATCGTAAAACCCATAAGGGCCCCACAACTTATCACCCATGGTATAGTAGAAAAAATTTAAGGCCTTCATTGACTCGTTCGGTGTGTAAGGAAAAGAAGATAATGCAGCTGTTGGCGTAATTACACCGATATCATTAGCTGGAGAATGAGCGTCATAACCATTTTGATTATCACTGGACGTTAACCCCCAGCAGGAATCGCTATAGCCTGCAAACTTTTTCGGATTGGCAACACAGTAAGCATAATTGATGCGCGATGCGTTTACATTTTGGTCCCAATAGTTGGCATAGTCATCAGAGAAGTGAGGATCCAATCCCAGGTAAGAATAGTGTACCCAGAATAGTGGAAATAATCCACCGAGTTTCAGATTGATACCATAAAAGGAATTATTCTGAACAATATTTCCGTTGCGTCCATAGCCATTGGTATAAACAATTTTAGGAATACTATGGGTGGGGGAAGCAGCAGCCAGGAAGTAGGTGATTTGCTGTTCAAAATATCCGTACATAGCAAAGTTCATATCCCAATTATAGTTTGGCGACCAGTGCCAATATAATACATTCTCATTATTTTTTCTGTACCAGTCCCACTCTACGCCTTCCCAAAGATTAGTGATTCGGTTGATCAGATTATTCCCAACCGTATCAGTCGGTTCTAAGTATTGACGAAAGGTAATTAGGCCCTGAACTAAAAAAGAAGTTTCCACTAAATCGCCTCCATTATCTTTTGAGCTAAAGGGAATTACTTTTCCGGTATTGCCATCGATCCAATGCGACCAGGCTCCATGAAAACGATCAGCTTTCTCCAGAAAAGAAACCATCCTGGCGGCTTGCTCAATTCCTTGCTCGCGGGTGATGTAGTTTCTTTCCATGCCAACAATTAATGCCATCACACCAAAACCAGAACCTCCGCTGGTTACGGTATTGCCAGAGGTATTGCGTTCACGGGCCATGCCACTGGCAGGATGAGCAAAATTATAGAAGTATTTTAACGTTCTTTTCTGAACTGAATCTAACAACGCAGTGTCGGAAATACGGGGAAATTTATCTTCTGGATTATAGGTAGTTACGGCTTTGATTGTGATGGCAGATTCCAGTTGTTTCTTTTTAGAAACCGATTTGAGTGCCGATGAAATCTGAAAATAATAGGTGGTCAGGTATTTTAATGCCGCGCTTGGTTTTACCACCAACGTGCTATCCCCGTGGATGAATTGTATATCGGCAGAAATAACTCCTGTAGTGGTACTTAAGACTAATGAACTCCGTGCTGATTCGCGATCGATGGGGTCTGAAAATTTGATAACCAATGTAGGTGTTATTGATGCGCCAGAATATGAATAGCTAAAAGGCTTTGCATCCAATTGAACATCCACAAGGGTAATAAATTTAGGTCCGGGATCAGGGTCATCTTCCTTTTTACAGAAACTCAGAAAAGAAAGGAGCAGGAGCGATGAAAAGAAAATTGTCTGGACTGAAATATTCTTCATGATAAAAAAAGTTAAAAAAAGAGGGTACACATGCAATGTACCCTCCTACCTCCACCTAAAACAAATAAACCCTTATCTTCCAGCCTTTCCTAAATTATAAAGGGCAGTAATTTCAATTTGAGATAACGCTGAGTTAAACACCCTTACGTCATCGATAGAAGCCGTTGCCATGGGAGACCATGTCTGCTGATCAGGATTGTTAGGGAATCCTACTTCTTTAGTAGCTCCGTTTCCAAATACAGCTCTGCAAGGAACGTTCATTCGCAATGCACCGGTTGTACCGCGATCGTTATAAGCTCCAATAGATACTCCGTTGCCGAACAATTGAAATTGATGCGTTGTTGCATTCCAGCTGCTGACAAAATGAACCCATGTTCCTGATTGTTTAAAAACTCCCTTGGGAGGATTTCCTTTTGGATCTGGTCTGTTGTCCTGACCACTAATACTTCCATCTGCATTCTTGATTACAAAGCGACCTTTCAATACAAGAGTGTCAGGAGTTGCACTTGGTTTAAACCAGGTAGATTCTACTGACATGTCTAAATTACCCCACATAAAATCTCCCACTGTTCCTGCTGTCAGGCCATCAGGAAATATTCCGAATAACATAGTATAGCCTTCATTCGCTGCTCCCTTATTGTTATCAATCTTCACCCACATACTCACTGTAAAATTAGCCAATGCATCTGCCGTATTGATCGCTGCAATGTTAGGAAAAGCCAAAGCGCCTTTGGTTAGCTTTAATGCCTTTCCAATCTGGCCAGTCTCAAAACCTACTGTACCATACGTGCCTGATGGAGCAGTGCTGGTAAGTCTCTCATTATTGGTATCATCAAAGGTCCAATGAGCTTTCAAATTTGTTGCTGCCACCTCATTCGAGTTATTGAATCCATCAATAGGAGGAAGCGTTTCTTCATCGTCTGAACACGCTGCAAACGTGAGGACGGCTGCGGTAATCATACCGGATACAAAATACCTGATTGTTTTTTTCATTTGATTTAACTTAAGTTTAATTAATAATTACTTTAACATTTTACATTCACTAAAACCATCTATCACTTCGTTATCATATTTTGCATTAACTAGTTTGAATTATTTTTCTATTTGAGTTTTTAATAATTCGGATTTTGTTCGAGTTTATTTCCACTTAATAATATTTGTGAATTAGGAATCGGGAGTAGCTCATGCTTGCCGGACACAAAATTTGTTTTACCCGCTGTCATCATGACCTGCGCTGCCCGACCCTGTCGCACAATATCCCAGAAGCGCTCATGCTCCATGGCAAATTCTACATGTCGCTCTTGCCATACATCGTCAATCGTTACAGCTGATTTTGGGGAAAGTCCTGTGCGAAACCGTACCTCATTTACCCTGGCAACCGGATCACCAAGACCACGTTTCAATCCTGCTTCTGCGTTCATTAGTAGCACATCGGCATAGCGCAGTATGCGAATATTCTTAGGTCTGTTTTTAGATTGTGGCCTGGCAAACTTCTCCTTATCCCTGCTGGTGTACGCTTTGTAGTTGTAAAAAAGATTTTGAACTGAGTCTGAACTCGGAATCCGGAAACCATCCCACAGCATGGTGCCTTTATGAGTTCCTGAATTGTCAATGGCAATAACGGTGGCGTCTCTTCGTACATCACCCGGTTCATAGGCACTTAATAAACTGGCCGAAGGAGTATTAAATCCATAACCCAGATCGTCCCAGCCACCAGAACCACCTACCCGGGGTCCCTGACTTATGGTATAGTTATCAATATCCAGATTCTCATTATTAAATTCACCGGTCTGAATCTCAAAAATGGATTCGAGGTTATTATCCCCTACCTGCCGCCAGATCGTGGCGTAATCATCTGCCAGCTTATATTGTCCTGATTGAATTACCGCATTCGTCAATTGAAACACGTTATCCCATTCGCTCCGATACATGTGCACTTTTGCCAGCAAAGCTTGCGCAGTGCCTTTATTGACATGACCCGTAACACTTGCGTTTTTTATCAGGAGATGATCGACAGCATATTGAAGATCTCGTTTGATGCTGTCGTACACAACGCTGACATCCGCACGCGTCTGAAATGTTGGATCTGTGTTCGCATCACTGGCATTCTCCGGCACACGTAGCACCAGCGGAACACCGCCAAACATTCTCACCAGATTGAAATAGATATACCCTCTAATTAAACGTACTTCTCCCAGTAAAACATTTCGCTCCGCGACATCGATGGCAGCCACTTCCAGTGCCTTTAAGGCTTGATTAGCTGCACCAATACTATTGTAGTGTCCACTCCATAACGATTCACAAAACCGGTTGGTAGGAGTTAATGTGAAATTATCGATGTCACCAATAGGCACTAACTGATCACCTGCAGTACTTCCTTTATCAGCATCATCTGAAATGATACTGGTCACGGATATAAAACCCCATCCATGCACATCGCCATTGCCAAACGCATCGCCTTGCAATAAACTATTGTACACACCGGTTACTAATTTCCGGGCTAGATTTGGATCCGTTTGTGTCGTTACTCCTCCCTGAACCTTTATATCCAAAAAATCATCGCTGCAAGAAAGTACGGACAGCACAACCACTATCAATAGAAACATACTTGCTTTTTTCAGGGATCGATTCGTTATTTTTCTCATAATGTTCAATCTTAGAAACCAACGGATAAACCAATAGCAACTGTGCGCGTAGTTGGATATGCACTCAACTCAATACCGGAGTTGATCGGATCGCCCGGCAATTCGGAAGTAAAGCCACTGTATTTTTTAAGTGTAAATAAGTTCTGAGAAGTGGCGAACGCACGCAAGCTTGCCAACTTCAATTTGGTTAGTGAAGCAGTAGGGAATGTATAGCCAATCGTTAAATTATTAATCCTGACAAACGTTCCTGACTCTACAAAGTAAGACGAGGCCAACTGATTGCCCGTGTTGGCACCAGGCTCTGTTTGGTTGCGGTTAGCTGATGTCCAGCGATCATAGACTACTGCTTTTTCTACATTGTCTCTACCATCTACCTTAACCGCTTTTTTTCCATTGTAAACTTCGTTACCAATGTTGCCGTAGAAGTCAATACTAAAATCGAAGTTCTTAACTGTTACTGAACCGTTTAATCCAAAGTAGGCTACGGGCTGATATGACCCTGCAAAA
>JANOUH010000443.1:0-23846 GCA_031416795.1 Cytophagales bacterium
ATTCTGATTTATACTAAATAAAAAAAGCCTGATGGAACTGGAATTCAACAAAAATGAGGACCAGCTAAAACAGCTTTGTTCCCGATTAAAATCAAAAGCTGAAAAGACCGCGCTCGGAGGCGGTGAAAAGAAAATTTCGGAGCAACATCAGAAAGGTAAACTCACTGCACGAGAACGTATTAACCATCTAACAGATCCGGGCTCAGATTTTCTGGAAGTGGGACTCTTTGCGGGTGAAGGTATGTATCAAGAGCAAGGAGGATGCCCTTCAGGAGGAGTAATTACAGGTATTGGTTTTGTAAAAGGAAGGCAGTGCGTGATTGTTGCTAACGATGCTACAGTTAAGGCAGGAGCATGGTTTCCAATCACCGCCAAGAAAAATCTGCGTGCCCAGGAGATTGCTATGGAGAACCGTTTACCGATTATCTATCTGGTGGATAGTGCCGGTGTTTTCCTTCCCATGCAGGATGAGATCTTTCCTGATAAAGAACATTTTGGAAGACAGTTTAGAAATAATGCGAAGATGTCATCTATGGGCATCATTCAGATTGCGGCCATCATGGGCAGCTGTGTTGCTGGTGGAGCCTATCTTCCCATCATGTCGGATGAAGCAATGATTGTAGACAAAACCGGTTCAATTTTCCTTGCTGGTTCCTACCTGGTTAAGGCAGCAATTGGTGAAGATATCGATAATGAAACATTGGGCGGTGCCACTACGCATTGTGAAATTTCTGGTGTGACAGATAATAAATTTCCAAACGACCAGGCTTGTCTGGATCATATCCGAAATTTATTCGATAAGCTTGGCGCATTTGAAAAAGCAGGTTTCGATCGAATTAAATCGCAACTGCCAAAAGAAAACGCGGAAGAGATTTATGGCATTATGCCTGCAGATCGCTTTAAGCCGTATGATATGCTTGATATTATCAAACGTATTGTCGACAATTCTGATTTTGATGAGTATAAAGCGCTGTATGGAAAAACATTACTCTGTGGTTTTGCCCGCGTTGATGGTTGGGCTATTGGCATTGTGGCAAATCAACGAAAAGTAGTGAAGACAAAGAAAGGTGAGATGCAGATGGGTGGAGTCATTTATTCTGATTCAGCCGATAAAGCAGCACGATTCATTATGAATTGTAATCAGCGAAGAATACCACTTGTATTCTTGCAGGATGTAAGTGGATTTATGGTGGGAAGCAAAGCCGAACAAGGTGGTATTATTAAAGATGGAGCAAAAATGGTGAACACGATGGCAAACTCAACGGTGCCCAAGTTTACGTTCATTTTAGGAAATTCATATGGAGCGGGTAATTATGCCATGTGTGGCAAGGCCTACGATCCTCGATTGATTTATGCCTGGCCTACTGCGCAAATTGCCGTGATGAGTGGAAGCTCTGCCGCAAAGACCTTGCTTCAAATCAGAGTAAGTGCTCTGAAGTCGCAGGGAAAAACCATCTCAAGCGAAGAGGAGGCGCAATTACTCAAAGAAATCACAGATCGATACAACGATCAGTTGAGTCCATATTATGCCGCAGCTCGATTGTGGGTAGATGGACTAATCGATCCGCTGGAAACCAGAAAGGTTATTTCTATGGGAATTGCTGCCGCAAATCATGCGCCTATTGAAAAGTTTAACATAGGAATTATACAAACCTGATTGATTGATTTAATAAATTCCTGAATAGTGCTGATGAAAAAATAATTTAATATTCTTGCATCAATGACGGAGAATGAATTAAAGGCACTGGTCTCACTTCTTGACGATGACGATAAGCAAATCACCTCGCACGTAGAGGAAAAGATTTTGTCTTTGGGAAAGGAGGCAATTCCATTTTTAGAAAAGGAGTGGGAGAGTAATCTGAGCCCAACAGTTCAAAGCAGAATTGAAGAGTTGATTCATACCCTTCAATATGATTTGCTCAAGGAGCGCCTAAAGAAATGGTATGAGAGCAAAGATCAGGACTTGCTTACGGGAATGTGGATGATTGCCACCTATCAGTATCCTGATATTGAGCTTGAAAAATTGAAGCAGGAGCTGGAACAAATCTATTATGAAACATGGCTTGAATTCAGGCCTGATTTATATGCCTTCGATCAGGTTAAGGTGATCAACAGTGTCATCTTTAACAAGCTTAAGTTTGGTGCGAATACAAAGAATTTTCATTCGCCCGGAAACTCAATGATTAACATTGTGTTGGAGACCAGGAAGGGAAACCCCATCACGTTGTGTGTGATCTATATGTTAGTGGCACAGAAATTAAAACTTCCGGTATCTGGTGTTAATCTTCCTAACCTTTTTATTCTTACTTATAAGGATGATAACCATCAGTTTTATATCAATGCATTTAACAGGGGGTTAATATTTTCTAAGCAAGACATTGAAAACTATATTAATGAACTTCACCTGGTGCCACAGACATCTTTCTTTGAGCCCTGTGGTAATCTTGAAATTATTCGCAGAGCATTGAGAAACCTGGTGATGTCATTTGAAAAAATGGGAGAACATGCCAAGGCCGAAGAAGTGAAAATGCTTTTGATAGAAATTTCTGAAGGCGGTGATTTGGGTGTATAATTATATTGATCTAATCAGATTAAACCGATAAGAACTTCTCGATTAATTTCATGCCCACCATCAAATTCTATGAGCGTAGGATTTATATTTAGTCGCGCGTTGAGTGAGGTAACTTCTTTTAGTCGTTCATCCGTAAGATAGGGATCTGTTTTCCCGAAGACTTCAATTATTTTTTTATCCTTTAGTTTTTCGTGTGCTTTTTCAAAGTTCATATCGGGAGGAACAACTCCAGCCCATAAAATCAACCTATTAAATACCGGATTTCCCTCAATTGACCAACGTGTGGCAGTGGCTGCCCCTTGGGAGAAACCCAGAACAGTTACTTCCCCCTCAAAGTCATAAGGTACTTCCTTTTGGTAAATCGTGTTCAGGTAAGCGATGTAATTGTCAATATCTGTAAGTCGGTTCTCACGTGTCATCCAGGTAGCGCCTACACGATTGTTACCGGTGCGGGCTCTGCTGGTGACATCTTCCAGATAAAATTTGGAAAGTCCTTCAGGTGCAATTACTAACACGCCAGCCTCCGATAAGACTTTGAATTTGCTTATAAAAAATTTAGCTAGTTGTCCATAGCCATGCAAGACGAACCATATTTTCTTAGTGGTTGTAGTAAGTTCTCCCTGGGTGTAATACCTGGCTTTATAATTAAAGTATAGTTCTTGTTCTTTCATCATGGAATTGTTCGTAATAAAAACGGCTATTGGAATTCCAATAGCCGTAAATTGAAAGCATCAATATTATTATCTTTTAAATCCTAAGGCGCTGCCACCGCAATGACTAGATGGGTCATCAAATGTATATTGAATATAATATATGCCAGAGGCATTGCAGGGAAAATTAATAGCTGAAACGCTTTGTCCGTTTATTTTACTGGACGCAACTTTATTTCTGTCTTTATCCAGAATGCTAACCACAACACCATCGGTAGCGGACCCATTGGCGCACAGGTTAATCATGTACTGTGTTCCCTTCATAAATACATAGCTATACTCTACCTTATCTTTTGTTGCGCCATCTACTTTATAGCTTTTCAGAAAGTTAAATCCTGCAGAGAGTTTTGGGATGCAATCATTCGCAAGCTTATCCGAATTACATTGGTCGGCAAAGTCACTAGCTCCTAAAAAAAAGAAAGACGAGAATAAAATAACGAAGACAATTTTTTTCATGATATTTTATTACAGTATTAGCTGATAATTTTAGTTCTGATAGAATTAATAATAGTCCTTATTTCTTCTATGTTCTGTTCTGTGATCTCGATAGTGGTTGTGCTGTTATCTTTTATTACCGCTATTCCGTTTACAATTTCCATGGAAGACTCTTTGTAGGTGTAGTTAATGGTAATCTTTTCATAAGCTGCCTTTAATGGTTCAAGATCTTTTAACAACCCTGCCATATTTGAGTCATCCCCGTAAAAGGAAAAAAGTAACAGGATTTGCTCAAGAATAATTTTCTGTTCACCAATTTTTTCAAATAATTCTTTGCTAGGTTTTTTTGATGCCGCCTGGCAGGTGATCTGCATGGCTTCCAGCCAGCCACCTGTTAAAAGTAATACGCTTAAATTATCGCGGCCCTGTGTTTGAAGGTAATGATTTATATGATTGAAATTTTGTGTTGTTATCATCAAAAGCGAATCAAGGTTTTTGCTATTTGTAGCTAGTCTTCCAATGGTCTCAACATCAAAAAACTGACCTATATTCAGTTCATCGGCTAATGATTTTATGGATGAAATGTATTTGATCCCGTCTTGGTTTTGGCCATAAATATTGGTGTAGCCCAGATCTGTTCCATACACACCCAGATTGAGGGCTTTCTTAAAGTTATTATTGTATTTGGGGAGATTTTCAGATTGATTTAGTAAAGTGCCGTTGAATTTAGAACCGGATTCTTTAAGAAGGACAGATATTTCCAACGGGCTGGGAATCTGATCCAAAATGGAGTTAATGACGTCTTCGTCAATTCCGGTTTTTTGTTCAGTTGCTTCAAGACTCTTTAGAAATTCCTGATCGTCAGGTTTTTTTTCCGCTGTGCAACAGACTAAGAAGGCAGTTAGGATTCCAATGATGAGAATTCGCATCGTGTTAGATTTGTCTTATTACAAATTTAGCAATTCAGGCTTCGTTACCAAAAGTCAATAGATTGTATCAAAATTCTCCCATGCTGGTAAAGAAATTAACGATTTTGCGTAGAAATTCAAGATATAATAGGATATAGCACCCTATTGACATCAGCCAGATCATAAGGAGATCAAACCAGTACGTGCTTATGAGATAGCCGGCAAGATTTTTTTCCGGAACAAAAAAAGCAGTCCGATAATCGAACCAGTATGTTGGTTGTGGTAATTGGAAAATGGGATTGATGGTTTGTATTAGTCTTCCCTTATACTCCAGAATCCTTTCTTTTACTGTGCTGTTTCTTACCAGGTCAGTGATGCTTTCATTGAAGAATTTATTTTTCTCTTCCAGAATATTACCCCCCTTGCTTTCGTAAAAAGTCATTTTCTTTTCAATCAAATCAGCATGGGTGTTATACTCTTCCTGATAGTGTTTTTTATAGTTCACCAGATACTCATCCAGCATCACTCCGGCTTCCTTAGTATATCCATTTTTAGAAAGTGTACTTTTTAAATCAAGTTTTTCAATTCCTTCACGGAAAGGCTCTGCCCGCAATTCAGAATAAATTATTTTCTTTTCTTTAGCAACCAATTTCTCAATGGAGTCATTTTTTATGTCCTGATTATCCAGTAGAAACTGATTTCGCTTTTTTAATTCGGCAGCGAGGTAGGCCGATTTGTAATCGGCAATGGATTCCCTTCTCTCATATTCAAAATAAGGCTTTTCGTATTCATTGTTTTTAAATTGGTGTACGGCCATCGCCTCATAGGCCCAGCGCGAAGCCATCATGTCTGCTATAACTGGCACCTTCCCTTTATTGCTGATCAATTCGTTGAGTTTATCGAAGCTAAACAACAATCCGCTTAAAATCATTTGAGGAATTAACAATAATGGAATCAGTATATATACGGTTATTGCGGAATTGAATGCAGATGAGATATTTAACCCAATAATGTTAGCCAGACAAGATGTGGAAAAAAGAACTAAACCAAAGGCCCAGGTCATTCCCTCTATTTCTAAAATCAAGTTTCCGATAGCAATAAAGGAAATGGATTGAATGGCTGAAATAAGAAACAAAATGGAAAGCTTGGAAAGCAGGTAACTATTCCAGCTAAGATTTAAAAATGATTCGCGTTTAAGGATTCTTCTATCTCTTATAATTTCTTCAGCGCTTACCGTGAGCCCCATAAACAATGAAACAATAATAGACATGAGCAGGAAAGCAGGAATATTTTCGTTGTAACGAAAAATGTATTCTTTGCCATTGGGGGCACTATTGTATTTGATAATGAACGCCAGAATGACGGCCAATAACGGTGCTTCTAATAGGTTTATTAATAAATATTGTCTGTTACTTAGCTTAGCAAGGAAGTCACGTTTTGTGAAAATGAAGATTTGCTTAACACGGGAAGCAAGGTGAAGATTGCGTGGGGGCTCATCTTTCACTTCCTCCAGACTGCTTGGCTTATAATGAGCCTTATACATTTCATGCCACTCCAGCGGTGTTATCTTTCTCTTAGAAGTAGGTTGACCATATTCATCTACCACTTTCGCTTCTAAAATGTTAAAAATTTGCTCTGGATTTACATTACCACAAATTTCGCATTGGCCCCGGTTGCTGTCTACCTGATGTGTTACCTTTTTAAAATAGGTAACGGCCTCAATGGGGTTTCCATAATACACGGGAAATCCACCGGTATCCATAATGATCATCCTGTCAAACATCTTATAGATGTCGGAAGAAGGTTGATGGATAACCACAAAGATTAATTTTCCTTTCAGGGAAAGTTCTTTCAACAAGTCAATTACATTTTCAGAATCCCGTGAAGAAAGTCCTGAGGTGGGCTCATCTAAAAAGAGTACGGCAGGCTCTCTTATAAGTTCTAGGGCAATGTTGAGTCTCTTCCTCTGGCCACCGCTGATTTTTTTATCTAATACATTTCCAACCTTAAGATCTCTGCGCTGCTCAAGGCCCAGGTCTTCCAGAACTTTTAATACCCGATTGTGAATATCGCCATCACTTAGATTTGCAAAGCAAAGCTTAGCATTAAAGAATAAATTTTGATAAACCGTAAGTTCTTCAATCAACAGGTCGTCTTGTGATACAAAACCGATGACACCTTCTAGTTCACCTTTATCCTCATGGATATCAAAGCCGTTGATTTTGATTTTTCCTTTCCCAGGTTTTTCAAGGCCAGCAAGGATATTCAATAGGGTGGTTTTTCATGCACCACTGGCGCCCATGATGCCCATCAGTTTACCCGGGCCTTCGATGATGTTTATATCCCGAATACCAATAGCGCCATTATGAAATTTGAACTCCTCTATTTCAGCCCGGAACGAGAGTTTTATGGATAGAATTTCGTTATTAAACTCGGAAGCCAGGTCGCTGTAGTATAATGCATTTCCTCCATGTGTTTTAATCGTGCTACCATTCGAAAACAAATAAATGCGATCGGGCTGCATGATAAAACCATTCAGGTTGGTTGGATCTTTGCCTAGATACCTGACAAAATACATTGCTACACTATTCACCTTTAAGAAAACCAAGTTGCCATCCAGATGGGCGTGTATATGCTTTTGTTGACCGCTAGGTCGTTTTGTATCTTCGTTAACAATTAAAATGTCAGAGAAGTTAAGAGCTGAAATGTTTTCAGATAGAACAAAGCTTTCAATGAGTTTGTATTCTTCTTGTGAGATATTAAATACGGTAGAAACCGTATTTACAATTTCCATACGCTGAGCGGAGAAGTTCTTATCAGAATGAACTAATTCAAACAATTTAATCAGTACAACTACTTTCTGTTTTTGAGTGAGCGTTTTGTTTATTTTTTTACAAATCGCGAGCGTCTTGAGTGAATCTTTTACTGATGGAACAGAACTCCTGTCATCTTCATGGTGCTCGACTTGTGACTGATACCCGGACATGGTATCATACACATTTAAATAGGAATGGATAGCAGATTGCTCTAATTCCTTTTGAAAAAAAGTAATTACGAATTGCCTTTCGTTTTCAGTAACCCCGCCATCCTGTTTGGTTATGATGGCAAAAAGTTGCGTTAGGGCCCTCAATATTTCTTCGCTCATCCTGTCAGAATCACTTGCTGGAAATTAAAACGTTTTAAATTCAAAAGGGACAGTGACTAATTCAGCAAGTTCTTGCCCCATTTCCTCCATGTCCTCATCTTCATCTGAAAATTGCCATACAATTTTAGTGTCAGGCAATCCTTCGAGAATTTTGAACAGATCTAAAAATTGACGCGAGGTAGCAGTGTTTAAATATTCTAACCGAATATTCAATTCAGTTTTTTTGTTGGGACTTTTGCGATATTCAGCAAGCCATTCCTGCAAGGGTTTATAAAATTTGTCAGCGTCTTCCATTAAGGATTTTCCCTCAATAGTGAATGGATTTTTTTGCTTGTTGAAGTTTAATGAAGGTGTTGTTTCTGAACCAGTAATTTCCAGGGTTTCCACAGTAGTAGTATTTAAGTTTTTTATTCATGCAGATTGTTGCGCTTGAATACGAAAGGTAAAAGACTTTCGGCAGAGGCACACTTAATCCATTCATTCTTTGATTTTAGCATAATCACCTCAAAGGGTTTGTTCTGTCTTTCTTCAAATTCACTCATCACTTGACGACACGCGCCACACGAGGTAGCTGGTGAAAGATCTTTGTGATTTTTGCGGTGAGCGACAACCGCCATTTTCATAATTCTTTTATTGGGATGTTGTGTGGCTGCAGTATAAAGTACGATGCGCTCAGCGCAAAGACATAACGGATATGAAGCGTTTTCCTGATTTGATCCGGTTACTAACGTTCCATCTTCCAGAATGACGGCAGCACCAACATGAAATTTAGAATACGGAGCATAGGCAAAGTTGGCAGCTTCTTTTGCTTTATGAATGAGATACTTTGATTCGTTATCAAGTTCTTCTATGTCATTAAATAGTTCAAATTCTTTCATAAATAAGAAGTTTAAAAAGGTGCTTGATGGTTATTCTTCATTATGATTCAATGCAGACGTAGAAAGATAGCAAACTCAAATATTCTTATGAAATATTAACGCATAATTCCATTAATTTAGGTTTTTCTTTTTATTATGGAACATAAGTTTATTCTCGTTCTTGGTGCTGGGCGATCATCTTCGTCCTTAATCTCCTACCTATTAACGCAGGCATCAGGGCACAATTGGACTATTACCGTGGGGGATATTTCGCTTCAAGCTGCCCAGGATAGGGTAGGAATTTCTCGCCATGGCAAGTCCATTCAATTCAATATTGATGAGCAGGAGCGAAGCCGCAAAGCAATTGCCGCCAATGATGTGGTTATTTCTTTATTGCCAGCTCATTTGCACCCTCAGGTCGCAAAAATCTGCCTCACTGAAAAAAAGCATTTACTCACAGCAAGTTATGTTTCGGATGAGATGAAAGCCTTCGATCATGAGGCCAAGTCTAATGAACTGCTGTTTCTCAATGAGTGTGGGTTAGATCCGGGCATTGACCATATGAGCGCCATGCAGGTTATTGATAAAATAAAAGCCATGGGAGGAACGCTGACTTCTTTTGAGTCTTTTACCGGTGGGCTCATCGCACCGGAAACGGATTCGGGAAACCCCTGGCGGTATAAGTTCACATGGAACCCGCGCAATGTGGTCATGGCTGGGCAAGGCACCGCAAAGTTTTTGCAGGAAGGGCAATATAAGTTTATACCCTATCAACAACTTTTTTTGCGAACCACGCCAATCTCCGTTCCAGGTTATGGTGAGTATGAGGGTTATGCCAATCGTGATTCTTTAAAATATCTGGAAACATATGGCTTAAAGAATATTAAAACCATGCTGCGTGGCACGCTAAGAAATAAGGGATATTGCCATGCATGGAATGTGTTAGTGCAGTTAGGTTGCTGCGATGATACGTATCTGATGGAAGGAGTAGAGAACATGACTCATGCGGGATTCATTAATTCATTTCTTGACAATCAGTCATCTGAATTGGCAGAAGAAAAATTGATGTCCTACTTCAAGCTTTCTCCTGATAGAGAGGAGATGATGCGTTTGCGTTGGAGCGGATTGTTTTCAAACGAAAGAATTGGAATTACTTCAGGAACGCCTGCGCAGATCCTGGAACATATTTTGAATAAAAAATGGAAGCTGAAAACGGGAGACAAAGATTTTATTGTGATGTGGCATAGGTTCGTTTTTGAAATAGGAAACACCACAAAGGAAATTCAGGCGCACCTTACCGTTACAGGCGATGACGAAGTGAATACAGCCATGGCAAAAACAGTAGGTCTTCCACTGGCTATCGCTGCAAAACTTTTACTGGAAGGTAAAATTAAAAGTAGAGGTGTTGCAATTCCTGTTGATAAGGATATCTATGATCCGGTGCTTAATGAATTAAGTCAATATGGAATTCGCTTGGTCGAGCGCGAAATCTATTAGCGCCTTAATAAAACGCTGATAGGAAGTGACAGGAAGTAAGCTATAGAGATAGGCCATGATTGGGAAATCGCAAAACACAATCCCGTTTGAATGAAATAAAAAATGGGTACCAGGAACATTCCAATCGCATATTTGAGTGATCCGATAAATTGAGGGTCTTTCACTTTGTTTTTTAGAATCCAATGGAGAATAAACCGCGGAGGAAAATGGTTGATTGATTCGTAGATACGAATGGGATTCCAACGGGATTGAGGCTTTTGGTCTTCTTTTTTATTCTGGACAAGATCAGATATAGAATTTTCCTTCACCAACTGCTGATCTAATTTTAGTTGATCGACTAAATCTTTTTTCACCTGTCGATTGGTTAGCCAAAAATCTAATTTGCTATCATAATGCCCCGGATCGATATGCAGAATGAGTGGTTTAATTCCCTCACTGGTTTTATCAAGTAGTCTCTCCATATTTTCCTGTGCACTTAATCCACTATTGAAATTTTCTCTTACGGATATTGGATTTCCAAACGTTACCAGAACCCGTGAGCGAAATTTAGTATGCGATTCGTATTGAACTCCTACAGGCACAATAGTTAATCCCAGTTTCCAGTCGTTTCTTTCTTCAGCCGCGATAGCAATGCGGGCAAATCCTTTTTGCAGTGGTCTCAAGAACCATTGACCATTATGATTACCTTCTCCAAAAATTAAGATGGAGTTTTGGTTTGAAAGTAATTCGACACAGTTATCAATAACCTCATCGTTTTTTCGGAGCGTGCTAAATCCATCGCGAAAGCGATACACCGGGCTCATTTGTAGTACGGTTAATATTTTCTTGGCCAATTTGCTACTAAACACATTGGCACGAGTCAGGAACCAAGGCTCACGACTTGAGCTACAGCTTATAAGTACAGCATCCAAAAAAGCATTTTGATGATTTGATACAAAAATCACCGGACCTTTTGGAATAGTTACAAGTTCTTGAACCTGCCAGGTACTAAAATAGAATTTGAGCGCTGTTTTACAGTATTGCTTTAGCGAATGATAAATTATTTTCTCCATCTATTTAATCTTTCATCACGATTGAACTGATTCTACTATAGGTCGTTTGCGCATGACTGCCGAAAAAGCAAAGCCTGAAATCAAATGCCACACTCCCCACCATGCGGCCACCACAGCCATGGCAGTGTTACCATCAAAAAAATTAAAAATCAAAATTAGGGCAAGCCCCGAATTTTGAATACCTGTTTCTATAGCAACCGTGCGGTTTACAACTTCACCGTTATTTAACAATTTACTGAAATAATAGGACAGCATGAGCGCGCCCCCATTGTGGAGTAAGACAATCCAAAAAACATCGGCCAGGTAAGCCTCAAAACCTTCACTGTTATTGCCTACAGCAATTACAATGAATGCAGTGAGCATAATCATCGATAGAATTCTGATTGGGCCAGCTATTTTTTTGCTTATAGATGTGTAACGGGCAGAAACAAACATGCCCAAAAGCAAAGGAATCAAAAGAATGGAAACCATATTAAGCATCAATGACATAAAATCAATTTCAAGTGATTTTAATTCGCCTGATAAGGATGGCACTAACGATACACAGAATATAAAATTTAATGGTGTAATGATAAATGCAGCCAATGAAGAGAATGCAGTAAGTGTTACTGATAAGGCAACATGGCCTCTGGCCAACTGAGAATAGAAATTGGAAACATTGCCTCCGGGGCAAGCAGCTACTAAAAGCATCCCTAAGGCCATGCCTTTACTTACCGGTAATACAATAACAAGGATAACAGTAAAAAGAGGTAGCAATATAATCTGCGAAAACAACCCGGTGAGTACTGCTTTCTTTTGATTGAGCAACTGAGTGAAGTGTTCTGCTTTGATATCCAGTGCTACCCCAAACATGATAATGGCTAAACAGATATTAAGGGCCGTGAGGCTGCCCGATGAAAAATGTATGGAGACAGGTTCTGACAAAATCGGTTAGTTATGAAAATTAAATATACATGATTCCTGAAAATTCAATCTTCCGCTTTATTTTTATTTTGTTCGTACCAATGATCAACATGATGTCTACTGGTTTCTGCAGCTTGAACAGCAAGCACATCGCATCGTTCATTTTCGGCATGGCCGGCATGGCCTTTTACCCATACAAACTTAGGCGTGTACTTTTGATGAAGCGGAATGTATCGTTGCCATAAATCGGCATTCGCTTTTTTGGCGAAATTCTTTTTCTGCCATCCCCAGATCCAACCTTTCTCTACGGAGTCAACCACGTATTTGGAATCGGAGTAGATGGTAATGGGAATACCCGTTTTTGTAATGGCTTCCAGGCCTGTGATTACGGCCAACAATTCCATGCGGTTGTTGGTGGTGAGACGAAATCCATCAGAGAGTTCTTTCTCGTGATGATTGTATTTGAGAATCACACCAAATCCTCCCGGGCCGGGATTCCCTTGTGCGGCACCATCGGTGTAGATACGAATCATGCCGGTAATACATTACTCTTGAAAATCTTGACTGCAATAGCAAGCAGAATTACGCCAAATACTCTGCGCAACACGGCAAAGCCTGATTTCCCGATTACGCGTTCCAACCAAGAAACAGAACGCAACACGAGGTAAACAAAGACCAGGTTTAAAAGAATTCCAATCAACACGTTGGTTTCTTCATATACAGCGCGCAAGGAAAGAATAGTGGTTAATGTTCCTGCTCCTGCGATCAATGGAAAAGCCAGTGGGACGATCGACCCAGAACCTTTTGCATCGGGATCATCCTTAATCAATGTAATTCCTAAAATCATTTCCAGGGCCACAATGAAAATCACAATGGCACCAGCTACTGCAAAGGAGGCGACATCCAAACCAAAAAGCTTAAGAATAGATAATCCCAAATACAGGAATCCCACCATCAATACGGCAGAAATTAAGGTTGCTTTTTCAGCATAGATTCGCCCTTCACGCTTTTTGATAAGAATAATGAAAGGCACAGAACCAATAATATCGATTACCGAGAATAAAATGAGCGACACGGAAAATATTTCTTTGAAGTCCATGGGTAAAATTGAACCACAAAATTAACAGAAATTCCGTTGTGCATATTAACTTGTTGTTCCGATGGGTAAACAAGCGAAATTATTCTGGATTGTTACCATGACCACATTAGGTTGGATCATTCTAATGCGACCTTTCTCGCCTTCCAATATTGTGCAGTTCGAATTAGCAAAGACGATGGAGTCGGCCCAACAGATCATCGATGAGTGGGGAACGGATGGAGTATCAAAAGCACGGGTAGGTATTTACCTCGATTTCGTATTTATATTTTTATACGCCTGGGCTATCGACCTCGGCTGTAAAGTGTCGTCTGTTTTTTCCGCAAACGAAAAATTAAGGATAGCCGGAAAATTCTTTTCGCGCGCAATTTGGTTTGCCGGCAGTTGTGACCTGATAGAAAACTTTGCCATGTTATTCACGCTTTCCGATATCAATGAACTTACTACATCCATGGCGTTCTATTTTGCCATCATCAAATTCACTATTGTCCTGATCACCTTGTTGCTGATATTCTTTTCGCTCGGTGTGGGATTATTTAAGTTCACGATTAAAGATTAAAAAAAGGTGTCTTTGTGGGACACCTTTTTTCACAAACTCAAATTTCCTACCTAAAAGAAAATCTGATACTGCAATACGACCTGGCTTTTTCTTCCATTGCGTATTAAATCTATACCCTCTTGCACATAAAATGGGCGGTTTTGATAATCCAAAGTGAACTTGCTATTATGTCCTTTCATGAACCAATTCACTCCCACATCAACTACATTCATTTGTTTATCAAGCCTTTCATAATTTGCACTCATCAATGAAGCATATGGCATTAGCGTTCCATTGTCTTCACCGAGTAGATCTTTCCTCATCAGGTAACCTACTTGTGTATACCACACTTTGCCAGTACCGAACATGGGAAAGGCATTTCCCTGACTGCCTGACGGATAAGGTCCGCTTACCGATGATGCCGGATTCATGATGCCGTTGTAACGCAGATATCCAGGACCGAAATCATAACTATAATATCCTGCATAGGCATTAAGAGCAGTTCCTTTTTCGGTATTAACCGGAGCATCATAAAAGACAGCTGCTGACCATAAGTTCATGCTGTGGTAAGTAGTATCAGTTCCATCTTTTGTCCAGGTGGCCTTGCCTTGATTTATAAATCCGGCTTCCAGATTTAATATTTTCTTTTTACCCAGATAGGTACCTGTCATGTAAGGTGTTGTGTGGGATTCTTTATCAAAGAAGTTGTACATGAAGAATCCCTGATATTGCTTGTGATGACCGTGTTGCGAAAATGTAGCGTTGTTCGACAAAGCCGGAGGCGTTTGTCCATTCGTGGTAACAGGAAAAGGATCACTCAACACAACGCGATAATCGAACTTGCCTAATTGTCCACGTGCATAGACACTGAGCTTTCTTGAAAATTCATCAGTCTGATCAACGGTTGCCTGGGCAAACACAGGAACATCCATGGTCATTATCGTGCCAATACTTGGCTGACTAAAACGTGAAAGGCCGTTGGCAATGGTAAGGCCACCACCTAGAATCAACTTTTCATTTCCTTTTGTTACCCGATATTCTCCGAGTGCATCGTGGAAGAAGGCTTGCAATTTTCGGTTACCTGCATTTTGCGATAGGTAGTTGAAATTATTCTGTCCGAATTGGAAATAGAAGAATACGCGGTCCGTCATCTGACCATATAGTTGAAATCGTGTTCTTCTAAGGCCAATATCAAATGTTTTGTTTTTAAGTTCACCTAAAACACGTGTACCTGGATTACTTTCATCATAACGCAACCAAACCTGATTTAAGAAGGTAGCTTTTATATAGTGACTACCGCTATCGTTTAAATTTAATTTTAACTCGTTGAGTTCTTTCGGTTTATCTTGCGCCTGCACAAAACTGTACAGGCAAAGAAAAACCAGTGAAGCAAGAATTTTGTTCATGGCTTTAATAAGTTTGAATAATAAAAATAAGGGAGTGAAATTAAATTCACTCCCAACATTCATTTAGGCGGTTTGTACTTCCTTTTTTTGGAGGAGCGATACAAACTCTTCGGCAAATTTTGCGATGTACAAAATTTCAGAAGGTTCTAACAGGTCTCTTTTTTTATAGAAGATGAGCCTGTTCCGGTGGCATTCAATATGCATCTCTTCACGGTTTTCAAGAAACTGAATGATTGGTTCAGAAAAGAAATTGCGTATATGAATTTCGTTCAGCCCCCTCAAGTAGTATTTCTTGGAGAACACAGGATGATTGTTAAAGTCAATGTCCTTGCCAGAAACTCCTTCAAAGAGCACGGAAAATAACCCTTCTGGTTCCAATGCAAAATCAGGAACTACCATATCTGTTTCAGAGACTTGCAAAATAGTAATATGAATTTCATTCTGAGACTGCCTCACACCTTCCTGAAGCGTAATGTCAGAAGATTCAAGTTTTCCAACATCGACATATTTTCCTAATGTATTTTCTTCGTATGGAATCTTGCTTCCATTCTGAATCGGAAAGTCTTTGTACTTAACACCACTTTTTATTTTTTGAGGGAAGAAGCTCCATTCATTATTCTCAGCAAACTTTCTCAATTCTAATTGACGCGGGCTTAACTTTATTTCAATCTTGTTCACGTTGTCGGCAGAGAATTTGCGAGCAGCCAGTGGGTGATTAGAGAAAGGCTTAAACCGGTCAAAACCAACCGACACCACAGAACCACCGGCATGAGCACACTCATCCTCCATATGGTGCAAAAGCTCCATGAAACTATGATCCAATAAATGAGCATCAGAAAAATCAATCGTAACTTTTTTACTGTGCTCGATGGTAGCAAAAGCTTTCTTAAAACCAATCAGGTTTGAGAAGATAGCCGACTCTTTAATTTTTATAAAGTACTCATCGCCTTGTTGGCTTAATTCGTATTTCGCTTTAAATAGATTTTTGAATGAAACACCATTTAAAATATGGAATACAAACTTCATCAGGATACCGGCACCAACACCCACCAATAAGTCGGTAGATACTGTAACGATGATGGTCACCACAAAAATCACCAACTGCTCGGAACCAATTTTATAGGTCTTGAAGAATTCGTTGGGTGATGCCAGACGATAACCAACGGCAATCAGCAAAGCTGCTAATGCCGTGTTAGGTATCATTTCAATGACAGGAATGAACAACAGCATTGCTATTAACAAAAAGAAGCCATGAAAGAAATTACTCCAGCGGGTCCGTGCTCCAAAATTTACATTCGCAGAACTTCTGGCTACTTCTGAAATCATGGGCAAGCCACCCAATAATCCTGAGAGTGCATTGCCGGCACCCACCGCCATCAAATCTTTATTGGGATTTGAAATTCTTTTCCATGGATCCAGACCATCAATGGCTTTAACCGTCAGCAGTGATTCAAGACTATTAACAAACAGGAACATAATCACATACTTCCAAAACACAAATGAGCCGATCATGCTAAAGTCGGCATTGATGCCAATGTTTTGCCAGAAGTCTCCAATCTTAACCATATCAAACGCAGGTTCGGTATGTTTAAAATCCATGATCCATGCCAATGGTATGGTTACCAGAAGCACAATAACAGGAGCAGGTACTTTCTTAAATAATTTGCCCTTGAGTAACGGGAGACCGAATATGATAATTAAGCTTATGATCCCTACGAGGGTTACCCGAGGATCTTCATGCATGAGCGAACTTGGAATTTTTTCAAACAATTCAATAGGTTCTAATCCTTTTAAGGTAGCCGGATCGATACCCAGGAGGATATGAATTTGCTTTGAGAAAATGATCAGACCAATTGCTGCCAACATACCGTGCACTGCAGAGTGAGGAAAGAAATCACTGAGTGATCCAAACTTTAGCCAACCGAAAACGATTTGGATAAGTGAGGCCACCACAATTACTCCGAGCGCGAGTTTCCAACCTTCAGTTCCTCCACCCATCTCAGTTACGGCACCAGCACAAATTGTAATAAGTCCGGCAGCAGGACCCTTTATCGTTAAGCGTGAGCCTGCAAAGAAACTTACAAATAAGCCTCCAATCATGGCCGTGAGCACGCCCATGGCGGGGGGAAACTCACTGGCTTTTGCAATACCCAAACTCAGGGGTAATGCAAGTAGGAATACGAGAAAACCAGACACCGCATCATTGGTCCAGTTTTGTTTAAACCCTTCAAATCCGTCTTTCGGAATTTCTAATGTCTTCATATTTGATTTTTTAAATGTGTCTTAAACGAGATCAGACACAGGTGTGAATTTTCTTAAAACAGATTACGTTGGCTTTTTGATAAAAACCAGCTGAAGTTATGGCAATACACCACAACGAGTGTTCAGAAAATTAAAATCAGATAAGAAGAACCCTGTTTAGGGTATAGAGAGAGGGTTGGGTATCAAATCGGTCTTTAGGAAGTGACCAGGTGACTTGTACAGGTTCAAATTTTTGTAGCTCGTTGAAGACTTCAATGAAGCAAACGCTGATCAGAAAATCATCTTTGCCTTCGCGTTCTTCATTATTAACTTCTTCAAAGATCAGGTGTGCAATAAGATCAAGTGGTTGATTTTGTTTGCTGAAGTGACTGGTCGTATGCTCTGAGATTAAATTGCTTTCCGGTGATCCTAGCAATACTGCAGGAGCCAGCAGTTCAAAACTGAAGAGGAGTATTGCAAAAATTCTCAAAATCTTGTTGTATCTCAACAGCATGAATACGTGTAATTAGTACAAATGTCTGATATATTTTTGACTATTTTCAATAGCTGCATTTTTTTCGGTTAGCAACCGTTTGTTTTGATGATTTTAAGGAGGTTAATCTGTGCCATAGAACTTTTCTCTAACTGTTTTCGTTCAAGGTCGTGACTCTTTCATTTTTTTGAGACGTTAAGAATTTCATACCTTTGATGCAATGAAGATAAAAAACCCCATACTGACCTTAACGAGTATTGTGTTGGTTTTCTTTTTATTTGCACCGATCGTAGTGAGGTCACTGAATACCTACCTTGATAGCTATTCAAAAAGGACCAGTCTTGCTAAATCTTCTACTACACCCGGCAAAGCAGACGCTCAGATGCCATTTGAAGAAAAGGAAAAAGAGGAAGGTTCTGACAATACTGTAATTACACTTCCGCTAATTTATATTTTCACGGAATACATTTCGTTCGCTGCTGAAAATGCAAAGAAATACCCGGAGGTTCACCCTTCGGGTTTCTGCGGAGATACTCCGCTCTATATTACCAAACGATCCATTCTGATCTGATTTAGGTTTTCATCCCCCATGCGCACCTGCGCGTTTTTAATTTCTTGTTTGAATTAAAAGTGGCAAACTTGCCACACTATGTATGAAAACGAATACATCAACTTTATTTGACGAACATCATGTACTTCATGAGTTGAAGCACTATTTGCCGGCTCAGGCACCGTTAAAAGACTTTATTCATCACAACACCTTACACGGATTTCAAAATCTGAAATTCAATAAAGCCATTTACAGCGCCTCGGCTATTTTTGGTTACCGCGTTTCTCTTTCCCTTGCGGAGTATCGCTCCCATTATCAATCGGGTAGAATAAACCATGTCATGCTGGAAAAAGTAATTGCCCAGCGTAAAGGAGCCGATCAGGTGGATGAGTGGAAAGATAAACTCCTGAATAACCACTATATCAAGGACTCTCCGCGTATTGGTTCATTGCGATCCAATTGGAAAAGACATTACCGTCTTGATTTAGATTCACAAGTTCAACCGCTGCTTTTTAGAATATTATGTTCCTACCTCGATCAGGGAATTTCCATGTGGAATTTTCCGATTGGTGATAAGGGCTTTCTTACCTCCATCAGGGAAATAGAAAAGGGAAGCTTCACTAGTTTCTTTAAAACGAAGCGGGCAAAAAATTTATTGGTATCCGAACATTGTGGCATACAATCACTATTAAAGATTTTAGTGGGTCATGATGCCACACTGTATGATCAATACATTTTTGATCAGCAATTTTCTCATCAGGGTTGGTCGGGCATGGTGGCCACGGTGGAAGATCAACCGCAGACCTTGTTAGATCATAAAAAAATTACGCTTCATGATTTAATTATTTTTGAGTTGCTGCTCGAGATTGATGCCATCGACAGTCACTTCGGTGAAGCATGGTTGCCACTTGATCAGGTAATTAAAGAGCGTCCCATTGAACTGTTTGCTGAAATACCCATTACCGAATTGGATGAAGTAACCTCGCTTTGGCAGGATGCTTTTGAATGGAGTTATTATGACGAAGTGTTGACGGGTTTAAAAGATACAAAGCAGGAAGCGCGCGTAGAAAAACTAAGTTTTCAGGCGATGTTTTGTATCGATGACCGTGAATGCTCATTACGCAGATATTTAGAAAAACAAGATTCAACATGTGAAACGTTTGGAACACCTGGTTTTTTTGGCGTTGAGTTTTATTTTCAACCGGACCACGGAAAGTTTTATACGAAACTTTGTCCGGCACCGGTTAATCCAAAATTTCTCATCAAGGAAGTGGGGGTTGTCAAAAAAAATGAAAAGGACGTTCATTTTACGAAACATTCTCATTCCCTCTTCAGAGGTTGGATGATCACTCAAACGTTGGGCTTTTGGTCAGCGCTACGTTTGTTCATCAATATTTTCAAACCATCCATGGGGCCAGCTACCGCATCCTCATTCAAACATATGGATCAGTTTTCTAAACTGACCATTGAGAATAAAAAACCAGAGCATCGCGAGAATGATTTGCAGATTGGATTTACCATAGAAGAAATGGCCAACCGTGTGGAAGGTCTGTTACGGAGCATTGGATTGATTAAGAATTTTGCCAACCTTGTTTATGTGGTAGGCCACGGATCGAGCAGTGTAAACAATCCGCACTTTGCGGCCTATGATTGTGGCGCTTGTTCAGGTCGTGCGGGTTCTGTTAACTCAAGGGTAGTTTGTCATATGGCCAATCATCCTGAGGTGCGGGCCATCCTGAGAAGCCGGGGGTTGATGATTCCAGATGAAACTCAATTTGTGGGTGGGCTTCACGACACTACACGTGACGAGGTACTGTTTTTTGATGTGAATGCTCTGACGTCAAAAAATATAGACCTTCATATTAAAACGGAGGAGGTTTTTAGAGAAGCGTTGGATTTAAATTCAAAGGAAAGGTCAAGAAGATTTGAATCCATTAACTCACACATGAGTGCAAAAAAAATTCATGAAAAAATCAGAATACGTTCGGTTTCCTTATTTGAACCTCGTCCCGAGCTCAATCATGCAACCAACTCGCTGTGTATTGTAGGACGCAGAGATCTAACCAAGCACTTGTTTTTAGACAGACGATCTTTTTTGAATTCGTATGATTATGCTACGGATCTGGATGGTAAACTCCTGTTAGGCATCATGAGGCCACTCGGCCCGGTATGCGGAGGAATTAACCTGGAGTATTTTTTCTCGCGCGTTGACAATCAGAAGCTGGGTGCAGGCACAAAACTTCCGCATAATGTGATGGGACTTTTTGGCGTAGCCAATGGAATTGATGGTGATTTGCGTCCGGGTCTCCCCAGTCAAATGATTGAAGTGCACGATCCGGTGCGGCTCCTGATTGTGGTGGAACATTTTCCCGATGTGGTGTTACAAGTAATCCAGAAGCAGGCTGAGACCTATGAGTGGTTTATAAAAAACTGGGTGCACCTCGTAGCCATCAACCCGGAGACTCGTGAGCTTTCTGTATTTAAGGAAGGTGAGTTTGTGTTATATCAACCGCTCAAAGAACATGTAGAGATTACTGCCGATTTAGCGAGTGTGCTTGAGTCACACGATGAAAATTTACCTGTCTATTCAATTTCGTAATTACGTTATGGCATACTTACTTCAATTTTTTATCCTGTTGCCTATAGTGGGTTATGGGATTAGTTTAGTCATTCCGAGAGCAAAGGAGGATATCATTTCCTGGAACGCATTTTCTACCGTAGGCTTGCACTTGATACTCTTCCAGGTTTTTCTGGTGTATTGGTTGTTCAATGGTCATCCCACGTTGGATTACAAAGAGCTGGTTCTGTTCACCACCACGGATTATGAATTCTTTGTCGATTTTTATTTCGACAAGATTACGGCTGTGTATTTGTTGGTAGGCTCTTTCCTTACGTTTCTAGTTACCATTTACAGTCGGTACTACATGCATCGCGAAAGCGGATATAAGCGATTCTTCAACACGATCCTCTTCTTTTATGTAGGTTATAACGTGGTGATTTTTTCAGGCAACATGGAGACCTTGTTTATTGGATGGGAGATCTTAGGCATTTCGTCTTTCCTTCTCATTGCCTTTTATCGCGATCGTTATTTGCCCGTGAAGAATGCGGTAAAAGTTTTCTCCATTTATCGCATCGGTGATGTGGGTCTTATTCTGGCTATGTGGATGGCGCACCATCTGTTTCATGAGAATATTACGTTCCTGAAATTGAATAACTACGAATTGGTGCACGGCCACTTGTTAAATCACAGTTGGATTGGAATTTTCATTTCATTAATGATATTACTTTCTGCGGCTGCTAAGTCGGCACAGTTTCCTTTTTCTTCTTGGTTGCCCAGAGCGATGGAAGGACCAACACCATCGAGTGCAATTTTTTATGGTTCACTTTCCGTGCATTTAGGTGTGTTCGTTTTATTCAGAACGTTTCCTTTTTGGGATCACCAGATGTCCGTTCGCATTATCATCGCGTTGGTAGGATTAGTGTCAAGCGTGATTGCTACAGGAATCGCGCGTGTTCAATCTTCGGTGAAAAGTCAGATTGCTTACGCTTCCATTGCGCAAATCGGTTTGATCTTTATCGAACTCGCTGCTGGTTTTGAAGATCTTGCGTTGATTCACTTTGCGGGAAATGCATTTTTAAGAACGTATCAACTCCTGGTGTCACCTTCTGTAGTGAGTTATCTTATCCGCGAGCAGTTTTACAATTTTGTTCCTCGCCAGCATACCATCGAGGATTCATTTCCTAAAAAGATGGAGTATACTTTATATATGCTGTGTTTGAAGGAATGGAATCTGGATACGCTCATGTATCGCTACCTATGGAATCCTCTAAAGATGGCAGGACGAAAATTGGATTTCCTGTCCCTGGAGAGAGTGATTTATTTTCTGGTTCCAATTTATTTGATTGGATTATTCAGCGTATATAATAGGGAGATGGTGCCCGATCAGATAAAAATTTGCCTGCCCTATGTGTTTTCGCTCATTGCGTTGATTACGGTGCTCAAAGCATTTACAGAAAGAAAACATGCGCGCGTGAGTTGGTTGCTGGTAGTGATGAATCACTTCTGGATTGCGTTGGCAATTTCATTTAATGAGCAATTTAGTTTTGGCCAGGTACATTATTACTTGAGTGGAGTTGCCATTGCAGGGATCCTTGGATTTCTCTGTTTGCGCTGGTTAAAATCCCATGAAGGAAGTATTGACCTCGATCAATTTCATGGTCATTCGTATAAGCATCCAAAATTTGCTGTTGTATTTCTGCTCGCTTGTATGGGAGTATCCGGTTTTCCGATTACGCCTACATTCATCGGTGAAGATTTGATCTTCACCCACATTCATGAAGATCAACCCATACTCGCCCTGATCGTTTCACTGACATTTGTCATTGACGGATTAGCGATCATCAGAATGTATGCGCGGATCTTCCTGGGGCCTCACGTTAAATCAATTTATGAAATGGCTTATCGTTCTTCTTAATTGAAGAGATAGTAATAACGATTGTGTTGTGTTTATTTTTTGCGTGGTCTGTAGCAGTATAGACCACGTTATTTTTTCTTAGTCCGAATTAATTCCAATACACCATTTACGAATGTGAGCGGATGAGGTGGATTTCCAGGAACGAATAGATCAACGATGTAGTTGTCCAGGAAGCTTCTGTTTAATGCGCCACTTTCTGCAAAGATTCCACCACTGATGGCATCGGTGCCAACAAGGATTAAAATTTTTGGATCTGGTACGGCATCATAACAAACTTGAACAGCCTCAGCCATGTTTTCTGAAATAGGTCCGGTAATCACAATGCCATCGCAATGGCGCGGTGACGCAAGAAATTCAATTCCAAAGCGGCCCATATCAAAATTTGGATTTCCGCACGCGTTGAGTTCCGCTTCATCGGCATTGGATCCGGCAGCGGAAATTTGACGAAGCTTTAATGAGCGACCATAGAGTGAACGAATTTCTGTCCGGATTCTACTTTCGTCAATCAGTATGGGATTAGTATTTCCCTCTTCAATGATTAATCGCTCGCGCACATTGGTGGCGATTTTATAATCCGTTGTAAACTTTATTTTATCAGGAAAAGCAAAGGCACACTCTCCGCACATGACGCACTTCCCCATGTCGATACTCAAAGGTGATTTGCCTATGGCGCCTGTAGGACAGAGCACGGCTAATGCATCTTCGTTTATTTTTTCCAAAGAGATTTCAGGTCTTCCTTTAAAGGGCCCTGGCAATTGTGGTTTGGTAACATCAGGAATAAACTGCTTACCCAACCGGTTTAATATTTGAATTTCTTCAATGAGCATAGTTAAGAACTATTTAAGAATTATAAATCAATGTCGTTTACTTAAGCTATAACCTTTTGTAATTCATATAATAGTGTCTCTTTGGCTTATGTTTTCGCTGTTCTGTTCTTCCGGGTCTGACAATTTCTGTTGTTTTACTGA
>JANOUH010000444.1:0-2883 GCA_031416795.1 Cytophagales bacterium
CACGCTGGGAACCGTTTGCAGTGTTTGTGATTTCAAGGTTGTTGTCATAAACATGGATACAAGTAGGATATAAATAAATGGGCTATAGGTTTTTTGCTGTAGCATCGGATAACTATTTCTCAATCACTTTGATCAGCGTCCCTTTACTAAGCTTATCCTCCAGCAGCATTCCATTTAATATGGCCAATTCTTCAAACCGGCTTGTTTCCATGTTGAAATTCTGAAAGGCAGCTTGCACAGTCATCTGCTGTGGCACCGTTTTTATCCGGATCACTTCGGGCTTTCTATTTAGTTTTTCTGAATCAGTGAGTGATTTGAAATTTCTTACGGTAGAAAGAAATGCAGCTTGATAACTGGCAAATTTTGATAGTTCTGAAATCCCCATCAAACTATAAATATTGCCTTCATATTGAATCAACGAAGAGAGTACCCTGATCGTACCCTTTTCTTGTTTCTGATCGGCTATCATCAGGATGGAGTTTAAGCCATTGATATTTTCTTTTTTCGATTCGACTAGCACAAGTTTATATTGCTCCAATATCTGATTTGCGGTCTCTTCCAGTGAACCTTTCCCTCCCAAAGTTAACATCAGCAAGGCTTCTCCATTATCTGGAGCCATCTGCACCTGCTGTGGTGTGTTTTGTAGTTTCCATCCGCTCGGAATCGAAAATTCAAACTTCATAGAAGGATGATAAAAAATATTATTTTCCACGAAACCTTGTTTAGGATCTTCGCCTAGAATCAGTCCATCAATTCTCTTTAAATAAACATCTCTATTGATTTTTGCGTTGGTTAATTTCAATTTGGTTTTCCACTCTCCGGCCAGTTTAGCCACCGTGATGTTCCGTTCTTCCGGGGAAGGGTGAGTGGATAGGAATTCCGGAACTTTCTCTCCGCCTGCTGCCTTATCATTTCGCTCCAGCGTCTTAAAAAATTCTGCCATTTCGGAAGCATCATACCCAATGCGTGAAGAATATTCCACACCCAGTTTATCTGATTGCCGCTCAGCATCTCTTCCAAAACTCATCAACGCAAGCTGCATTCCTGCAGAAAGTGGTTCAACAAATTGAGAGAGTTCTGGCACCAGGATCACCCCGGCAATAATTCCGAGTTGACCTAGCATGGCATTTCTTTGCTGGATAACGGAGTGGCGTGCCGTGATGTGACCGATTTCATGTCCTAACACTCCGGCAAATTCTGCTTCGTTATTGAAGTTGGCCATGATGCCACGCGTGAAATACACATAGCCTCCCGGAGTGGCAAAGGCATTGACCACCGGTGAATCCACGATTTTAAATTCATAGGCCAGTTTGGATCGGTGCGAAACTTTCACCATCTCCTGACCTTTTTCAGTGATGAATCTTTGTAATCGAGGATCATTATAGGATCCGAAGAAGGCTATAATCTGTGGATCGGATTCTTTGCCCATGGCAATCTCTTGTCCTTCTGTCATCAACACAAATTGTTTCCTTCCTGTTACGGGATTCATGGCACAACTGGAAAGGAGTAGCAGGCCGAAAAGAAAACCAAAGTTTGTTATGTGTGTACATGTTTTCATGATGTTTTGATTTTAATAGCAACGCATTGCTGTTACTATAGATTTTATCATTCACCTGAATGCCATATTTGATGCCAGTATTTTAATCACTGGGCACATCGATAACGCAAATGCAAATGTATCTTTAGATCAAATAGTTTAGCGTGACAATCATCAATGAACATGGTGATCAATATCATTGAGGAGGTGGGTAACGCATTTGCCTGATCATTACCTGCCGATAATTTATTCGATGGCTCATCAAGAAAAGAAGGAATAGAGCTCGTTCTTTAATGAGCAGATGGATATGGGTTCGGTGTCGATGTTGTCGTTTGTGTTCGATTAGTGTTTGGCTACTAGTACAGTATTGTGATAGAATGTCGTAGTATTTCTGATCATTCTTCTTAATTTGACACCTCAATCAAAAATGATTTATGAAGCAACGACTCTTCTTTATTCTGCTGTTCATCCTATCCCTTCAAGCAACCGCACAAGACCAGCAAGACGAAGAAACATATTACGACATTCTGCTTCCTGGTCAGGATGAATTCGTGGCACAGATGTATACATCCTACAAAGAAGGGTTTGAGAAATTCTGTGATCAGCCATTTTTGACTGAAGAGGCTTTTCGGGAACAGATGCTGAATATCAACTATGTTAATTCGAAAGAAGAGTTTACGCATAAGGGCAGCGAGGCCTACAACAAACTGATTAGTAATTTTGAGCAGCGCGTAGAACGTAAGTTCAAAAACCTGGACGTTTACACATCGGATGAAAAATTGCCACTGGAAACCGATGATATTCGCCTGACCACCAAAATCACCAGTCAGGTGATGATTATAATGGGCATCCTTTTGTTGGGGCCACAGTGGTTAATACCGGATGCAAAGGACAAATTAACTGGTATCTTGAAATTTATAAAGCTGACCAACTCATCGTGAAAGGAGAGATCCTGTTTGTGGTGGTAAGAAAAAAATATGATGAACCATTGCAGTTGCTTGATCACAAAGTGCTGGTGGAAGGCTTGAAGAACGCGGGAGTGAAGTAGCGCTTGATGCATGAGTATGTTTGCAGATACTTTTAGTATAAAATCCTTGACATCAATGGACAGAATTGCTCTTTGCGTGATCGTGATCTTCGATTAGCTTGGTGTTTTGTCGCCTTGCTTTATACTTTGTAGTTTGACAACCTACTCGCTTAATACCCATGCATAAAGTAGCATGATATTTTGCATTCCGGCCTGGATGAGATCATCTACCGGACGTAAAACGTCAAAGAAGGGATTAGGAAATTTTGTGATCAGCTGTTTATGACGGAATAGGTTTTCGCAGGGGGATAGGGGGAAA
>JANOUH010000445.1:0-1683 GCA_031416795.1 Cytophagales bacterium
ATGTGGGCGGGCTAAGAACTATAATGATCGTTGACAGCGATGACAACGGCACTGTAGCCTCTAAAAAATATTTTTATTATAATGATGTAAGTGCAATACCGATCAATAGCATTACAGAGAGCTATTTATTAGATAACACTCATATTACCACAGGCCTACTTCATATGGCTGTGAATTTTGAAGAAGATAAGTCTTCTCAGTTTTATCGAACTGATCCCGATCCTGAATTAGTTTCTACTGGCTTCTTGCAGCGGTATACAAATAACAGAACTCAAGCATCTAATTATATTACGTATTCCGTAGTGACGGAAATACAATTTGACAATAGCGGTGCTAATCAATTTAACGGATTCACTGTAAATGAATTTGAAAATCAATTAGATAACTATGTAGGTGGATATTCAAAGTCGGCTTTGCTGAATGGTAGGATTATTTCCAAGAAGGTCTACAATAATATTGGTTCACTTTTAAACTCAGAAGAGAATTATTATACGAAGAGATCTTATGGGACCGGGAGTGCCATTGGATTTTATTTTGCTGCTGGTACTCAATGGGCAAAGGATATATATGTGAAATCTCTTCTATCCAATCCAAGTCAGGAATCTTTCCGATATCAAGACCCGACTTTTGCAGGCGGTTCAGGAAATTGGACAGAGCAACATTGTGCAGATGAGGGGGTAGTGTGCTCAATTTTTAGTGATATAAACCCTGATTTTCATAGCATTTTAGCTTCTAATCATCATGTCGGGACCGATTGTTTAGGTTGGCTTCCTATCACATTCAATCCGGATCATCCTGCTATTGTTTATCGTAATTCGTTAACAGCATCAGGTGTTTCAGGCGTGACTTGGGAGCACTTTGTTAGCACCCAGAATATTCAGGTTTGTCGCCCTATGTATACTATAATCAACTGCTACAATTTAGGATCTTCATATCAGAAGGCACAATATATCCTACCTCGATATTGGACTACCACTGACAGCATGCGAGTAATTCAATACTTGCCTACCGGGCCAATTGAAACGATTACAAAAAACCTCTATGAAAATACCAGTCACTATCAGGTTACCCAGGTGGAACAAAAAGATAGCAGAGGAGTAAAAAGAATTTCAAAACTATATTATCCTCATGAAATGACTGTCACATTTCCCCTCGACCCAATATGGCCTTCGCTTGTTTTCCAAAACCGAATTGCCGAGCAGGTTCAGAAAAAGACATACGTTGGGACAACGAGCCAACTCCTTTCCAGTGAGAGCACAACCTATAAATTGGAGGGAACTATGATTGTTCCTGAGTTTCTTCAATTTTCAACTGGATCAAATGCACTAGAAAATAGAGTGCAATTCAATCGGTATGATGCTAATGGAAATCCAACGGAAGTCGCGCGAATCAATGATGTTAAGACTGCAGTTATTTATGGATATAATAATACTCTTCCCATTGCTCAAATAAAAAACGCTGCAATCAGTCACGTGTTTCATACCAGTTTCGAAGGAGGTGAGGAAGGAGGTAACTCTTCAATTAATGATGGTCGCACAGGCAATGCCTCCCGAACAGGGGGTTATTCGAAAGCGTTGAACAGACTTTTGCCTAGTGCCGATTATACCCTTTCATACTGGCAGAAAGTAAGTGGTACATGGATACTTCAAAGACAAACCATTTCATTAAATAGTACAACTACAT
>JANOUH010000446.1:0-2554 GCA_031416795.1 Cytophagales bacterium
GCAAGTGTGCTGTATCACCAAAATAGACGATGTTTTCTTTAGGTAGTAATTGTTTAATGGCCTGGGCCACCGTAAGTCCACCAATACCACTGTCAAAAATGCCAATAGGCGCAGTTGAGTTATTATTCATGTGTGTCAAAAATAGCGGCTGTGATCGGGAATTTGTAATATTGCGCAAACTTTAAAACTGTAAAAACATGGCCAATAACGTGCTTAAAGGAAAGAAAGGAATTATTTTCGGAGCGCTGGATGAAAATTCAATTGCCTGGAAAACGGCACTCAAGGTAAAAGAGGAGGGCGGAACTTTCACGCTTACCAATGCACCCATTGCAATGCGCCTGGGAACAATAAATCAACTGGCGAAAGCCTGTGATGCGGAAGTGATTCCTGCCGATGCTACTTCTGAAGCAGACCTCACTAATCTTTTTTCCAAGTCGATGGAAGTATTGGGTGGTAAACTTGATTTCGTGCTTCACTCTATTGCCATGAGCCCTAATATCCGCAAGGGAAAAGAATATGGCGACATGAACTACGATTGGTATTTGAAGACGATTGACATATCGGCTCTTTCATTTCATAAAGTGTTGCAAACCTCTGAGAAGTTGGATGCCATGAACGAGTGGGGTTCCGTTGTGGCGCTAAGTTATATTGCCGCACAACGTGCTTATCCAGATTATACCGATATGGCACAAGCCAAGGCAATGTTAGAGTCTATTGCACGCAGCTATGGCCAGCGCTATGGTTCTATGAAGAAGGTGCGAGTGAACACGATTTCACAATCACCTACCAAGACTACCGCAGGCATTGGCATTTCCGGCTTCGATGTATTTTTTGACTTCGCACAGATGATGTCGCCACTGGGTAATGCTACTGCGGAAGATTGCGCCAATTATTGTGTAGCCATGTTCTCAGACTACACCAGAATGGTGACCATGCAAAACCTGATGCACGATGGTGGCTTCTCTGCCTCAGGTATTACGACTGAGTTGGTTGAGCGCTTGACGAAATAGCTGATTGTTGCTGGTTGTTCGCGTCTTAACCAATAACAAACAACCAGCCACTAACAACCCAATATGGTAGTCTTCCCTCATTGCAAGATAAACCTTGGTCTTCATGTGATTTCCAAACGTGAAGATGGCTATCATAATATTGAAACCTGTTTTTATCCTGTTCCCTGGACGGACATCCTGGAGATTATTCCTGCCAAGGAATTTTCTTTTACGAGTTCTGGTTTAATGATTCCTGGAAAGGATCAAGATAATCTTTGCATCAAAGCGTATCATCATTTGCAAACACACTTCGATCTTGCGCCTGTAAAAATTCATTTGCATAAAGTATTGCCCACTGGCGCAGGCTTAGGTGGAGGATCTTCCGATGCTGCATTCACATTACGATTACTGAATTCTGTATTTGATTTAAAACTCAACCCAATTCAATTAAGAAAGTTTGCCGCACAACTTGGTAGCGATTGTTCTTTTTTTGTTGAAGACAAACCTATGCTCGGCAGCGGAAGGGGAGAGCAACTGGTAGATTTACCATTGAGTTTGAAGGGACTTTACATGGTGTTAGTAAAACCCGACATTCATGTATCTACCGCAGATGCTTATGCGGGTGTGAAGCCACACACTCCACATCAAACTCTGACAGATATTTTAACACTTCCGGTAGCAGAATGGAAAGATCACCTGGTTAATGATTTTGAGAAATCAGTGTTTGCAAAATATCCAGCGATTGAAGCAATCAAGAAAGAATTTTATGATCACGGTGCTCTCTACGCAAGTATGAGTGGCTCGGGCTCTTCTGTATTTGGTATTTTCCTTTCGCAAACAGAACGATCGCATCAGTTTAGAGGGATGCAGTATTGGGCCAATTATATAAACTGAGTTTCAGTTCGCTTTTTCAGGAATGGATATAAGGCTACCGCACTGATGATAATGATCGTGCCTGCATAAAAATTCCAGCCCATTACTTCCTTGTCCCCAAAAACAATAAGTGCTAATGTGATTCCATACAAAGGCTCAAGATTCAATGCAAGTTGAATGAAGAATACCGATAATTTCTTGGTGAGATCGATGGCTACCGAATAAGCATACACCGAACAGGCCAACGCCATAATAGCAAGGTAAATCCAATCCGACCAAAGAGGAACCAGATTTAGCTGACCGTCATCCGCCCACGTATTTTGATAAACGGGAAAGAATAAAAAGATAATTAAACAGGCACTTGCCATTTGGTAGAAGGTAATGGTATGAGCATTTACGCGAACCACCAACGTTGAATTGATCACACTAAACATGGCAGCAGTGAGTCCTGAAATAATTCCTAAGAATAAGCCAAGCGGATATTGAAAGTCACCTGCAAAAATAATGCAGAGACCTATGATGACTACGAGTCCGAGGCCAATTTCAAGCACTTGAATTTTTTTTCTTTTGGCGATGGGTTCAATGAGTGCCGCCCAAAAGGAACAGGTAGCAAAACCAACAAGACTAGTAGATGGATTTGATACACGCCCCGATCCAAAAAAGGTAAGCCAATGTATAGCCACAATAAATCC
>JANOUH010000447.1:0-2434 GCA_031416795.1 Cytophagales bacterium
GATCAATAAGTGAATCTTTTAAGCAAGCTCAAGTTAGTCTTAGAGTTAAGTATTCTGAGCCCTACAATTGGGGAGCTTTCGTTTTGGTCGGGTCACGTTAAAAAAAGAGCCCCCTAAAAAGGGAGCTCTGAAACTGCAACCTCAAGCCACAAGAACCTGAGGAAAACCTCTTTGATGCCAGAGGGACAGAAAGCAAACAAGAATGGCCTAACGCCAAACCGAAAACCGAACGACAGCCACCAGCCACCGATGCGGACACGAATGATATATTTAAACATAGCGCGACCTCACGGGATCGGATAGAAAGGTGCAAGGGCTGCCGTAAAAAAATACTACCCGAGGCATGTGGGTTGGTAGAAGGGGAGCCATGCCTACGCGAGGCGCTTCGGCAGGCAGGGGTGGAGATTTTTTTTCGAGCAGGCCCCGCTGCAAAAGCGTAGCGAACCCTTGCGGCTTTCTATTCCGCAAGCCCGTAACTTTGTGTTATGTTTAAGTATATTTCAATTCTGATATAGATAAATTAGATGATCTCAGGATGATTATTGAGATAATTCACTTGATTGATTATCCTACATGGAATAATGAATCGCAGAAACAAAAGGAGTTGAAAAAGGAATGAAGTTCTCAAATAATAGGAGTTACTCCTATGCTTGTAAGCTTTATCGCTTATTGTATGGTAATATACTTCAACGTGTCCAGCTACACCATTTGAGCATAACCCTAAACCACAAATATCAATATGGAGCCACAAGAATTTCTCAAAAAAGCTCGATTAAAACTTAGTAAAGATCCGCTTTCCAGATTGACCAATAGGACACGTAAGTTCATCGATCATGATGATTGCATCTTTGACACGCACTGCCACGTGTTTGACCGGAAGCAAAGATGAGTTCGCTGACGGACGACAATGATGAAGAGTGGGGGCGAGTCGTAGAACTGTTAGAGGGAATGGAGAAACAACCTCAATTAAAAACCGCAGATGTTAATATTTCATCAGTCTCTGAAATTTTAGCGGCATTGAAGGTAATCATGAAGAACAGTATGGAAAAAGTATTCAAGCTTTACCTGGAAAGGCATTCGCTGGCTGCTGTCTCAAAATACGAGGACCGACCATTTGTTGCATGCGTATTAATGATGGATCTTGAGCAGGGTTGGGGTAAGCAAACGCGCAAAAGCTATTTCGAGCAAATATCTGAGTTAAATACCATTGCAAAACAAGAGGCAATATTACCTTTTCTGGCATTAGACCCGAGAAGAGAAGATTTGTACGAGATGTTCTTAAAAGCCTTTTGTCAAGACGATTCCCAATTTTTCGGTGTTAAGACATATCCGAGTTTTGGGTACGCACCGTCCGATGACAGGCTTCATCCGATTTACGAATTGTGTCAAGAATTTAATATTCCCTTAACCACGCATTGTGGTGGCACAGCCGTCTCAACATTCCATAGCCCCATCGTAGTTCAAAAATGCAAGGCATCTGGTAGTTGTGATCAAGTCACAATTAGCGGAAATAGAACGCAAGTTGCACAGCAACTTAATGAGCCTTCCGAGTGGGAGTATGTGCTTAACATTTTTCCGAAATTAAAGGTGAATTTGGCGCACTTTGGCGGCAGCTATGTCTGGGATGACTATAACGAAGGAACTATTCACTCACGGATGAGCACCATAAATACTCTTATGAGTACCTATACTGGAGTCTATGCGGATTTTTCTTTTAACCTCGGAGATAAGAATCTTGATGCGGCCTTCCTGAAAGGACTAAACTCTTTTAACATTTTCCGAGACCGATGCATGTTTGGCACCGACTACTGGGTAGTGCTACCATCGGCTAACCTAGCCGACAGCACTGGAAGATTCTTAAATCATCTCAATGATTATGAGGAAGATCTTTTGACAAACAACCCAAAGAAATTTCTTTTTAATTAAACGCTGTGTTTTCACAAGCTATACGAATCATTACAGCCTCAATTATTGAAACCAAAATTATGGTAAGTAACGCTGCGCGGTGGCCTGAGCCAAATGCGGGGTGGTGTGTAGGCATGTGCGTGCATATTTGGCTCTTGATTTTTTTCGTTCTTTTTGCATCAAGTGTTTCATCCCGCCTTTATGCGGGGGCAAAAAGGACAAAAGAAAAATAAGGTGCGAACACCTTTGAAGTTCTGGTGAGCTATGGCGAACCTAATGAACTAATCCAGTGAGCCAGCCTTCGCAAGTGCTTCGGCTGGCAGGCTTTATCGCAACTAAATTGAATTGATTTTAGATCGTTGATCAAGCATGTGTGATGCTGGCTTCCGCGAAGCGCGGAATGAAACATTTGGCTGGTGCCTGGCACGTGTGGCTGGATTAAATGCGCACCTGCCTGCGCGTAGCCGCTTCGGCAAAGGCAGGCATAAAACTGTTTATCAGTAACTTAGCAATAAGTAAGTTATATAAT
>JANOUH010000448.1:0-2525 GCA_031416795.1 Cytophagales bacterium
AAAAATAAAGTAACGTGTGACGATTACGGAGGAGCCCAACTGGCCACAACAGTATGTTTCTGCAATGGTGCCGTGACGAGTTAATTTAAAGTTTTATCTTCGTTCAACGTTTTCGTTTCGTGGGACAGGACGCGGCTTCGAGAAGGCACCACTGCAGAAACACAAACGTTGTGGGCAAGGCCTGGTGGCTGTTTAACGACTCGTTGAAAATTGCTAAATTGGGGCATGATTCAAAGAGTTTATATTGACACATCTGTTATTGGAGGATATTTTGACGAAGAATTTGAGTTTTATACAAAACTGTTCTTTGAGAAGGTAGAGCAAGGAAAATTCAAAGTCATTTTATCGGATATTTTAACCACCGAGTTGCAAGGCGCTCCGGACAGTGTTGTTACCTTTTTCAAGTCGATTCCCAAAAAGCAAATCGAGTATGTTGACCAGACTGAAGACTCCATCCAATTAGGTGAGGAATATTTAAAAGAAGGTGTAGTTGGAAAGACAAGCCGGACAGACTGCCGACACATTGCCCTTGCGACATTATTAAACGTTGACATTCTAGTCAGTTGGAATTTCAAACACATTGTTAATATCACAAGAATCAGAGGATACAACTCTGTAAATATTAAGAACGGACATAGAATTTTGGAAATAAGAACGCCACGAGAAATTTTAGAGTTATGAAAACCGAGACAAAAACTAAAAAGACGTTTGACGCTGTTGAATTTATGAGACAGAGGAGAGAACAGATTTCGAAGGACATTGAAGGGATGACTCCGAAAGAAGAGATAGAATATTTTAAAACGAAGGCTGCCGAATTTAATAAGCGAAACAAGTGAGTCGGCCCAGCCCACAACAAAATGTTTCTCAATGGTGCCGTGACGAGTTGGTTTTAAGTTTTATCTTCGTTCAACGTTTAGTTTCCACGCGAAGCGCGTGGCAGGCAGTGGGACAGGACGCGGCTTCGAAAGCCCACCACTGCGCAAACACAAACGTTATCTATGATGGAATCAAGTATTCTATTCAACGTGGCCTCTATAACGACAATTGGAAATGGTATCGAGAGTATATGGGAGAATCCAGATAAGTCGATTTTGAATTTTAAATATATCACGTCACCCAATGCAACGTCTGTGGCTTCACTGGATTTTCGAAGGGCACATTGTTTTGTTGTGAGAGCGCATACACGCGCTTGATCTCATAATACCAACGTGCTTGCATATCGGGTTCGCCTAAGAGCATGAGCGTTGGCTTTGATTTCAATCCTTCACTGAGTTTATGGAACACACCTAAATCCTGACCAATAAATTGTTTACCCAGTCGCTTCAATGGCCACCATAGCCATTTGGTTAGTGGCAGTGAACTGTAAAAGATATGGGTGAGCTCAGTTTGATTTTCATTGATGGGTGTGAGCACGGTGATGGAAATTACTTCGTGCTTCTCTCCTACTTGAATGTGCTCGGTGCGTATACCCGGTATTTCAAACGTAATCTCTGTTGAAGTTCCGCCCTTCAACACACTATATCCTTTTGAGTTGCTCGAAGGCGCATGGCGCACCATCTTGAATCCTTTCGCGGTGGGTTCAAATTTCTTTTCCTTGATCTTTAATTTTTTTGCGGAGCGCCAATACCAGGATTGATGCACAAAGGTAACATGTGATGGGTCGATCAGGCCGATGACCGACTGATCAATATCGGCCGGCATCGTTACGGTTTCTACGTGTAGAAATTTTTTATCGCGGGCAAGCAACAAATTTGGAGGTGGTTCATTCGGCACCGTGTTGGGAAGTTTCTTATCCGGAATGTATACCCAAATGGTGCCACTCACTTCTTCGCATGGATATTGAAATACTTTGATCTTCGAAATATCAATCGTGTTATCGGGAGGCAATGCTGGTATTCCTTTGCAGGTTCCCTTGGTATCAAATTGCCAGCCATGGTAGCAGCATTGGATGGTGTTGTCCTTAAACCAACCTCCTGAAAGCGGCACGCCCCGGTGCGGACAATTATCACGCAATGCGAAAGGCTTACCTTGCTCATCACGACCAAACACAATCTTTTCACCTAGCATTTCCTTGCCTATGAGTTTACCTGGCTTCAATGAAGAACTGTGAAATGCGAGGTACCAGAGATTCTTTAAAAAGAGCGATGCGTCAGCGGCCATAAATTTTAAGTCTTTTTTGTGTTTAGTTTGTAGGCTGAGAATACCCAGTCATGCTTCATTTCATAATCCTCCACAAGGGCAGCCATTGCTTTAAGAAGTTTACCTTCTTCTGATGAAGTTGATGGATCTTTATCCATTAAATCATTAATCTTATCCAAGTATAGATAATACTGTTCTTCATTAATTATAGGCTGGATTTTCATTAACTATTGATTTATAAATGAATTCAAATTTAACAACCAATCTAGAATTAACTTCTGGAAGATTGATATTAATAATCATTGTTGTCCGACAAAAATAGCTGGAGACAAAATAGTTGCGTTTTCATTTAAGTTTGAAGATTTAATGCGTTTGTAAAAAAGTAG
>JANOUH010000449.1:0-5230 GCA_031416795.1 Cytophagales bacterium
CACGACATGCTTCCGCACATTTTTTGCAATGCTCAGAATGGGAATGCTTTTCACATTCGTCAGCACATGTATCACAGATTTCTGCGCACAGGTTGCAAAATTTGTTCACAAAAGCAATGGTGTGTTCATCAGACCTTGCCATAAATGCCGCTGCCGTTCTGCACATGTCCGCACAATAGCGATCAAGCTCAATACATTTCGCATACATCTGTGCATCTTTCTCGTGCAAGCATGAAGTTGCACAGTGCTCGCATTCAGCCGCGCAATCATTGCAGGCATCAATGCAGTTTTTGAATCTTTCGTGACTCATAATTTTTGGTTTTTAAATTGTTATTGAATGTGGGTCTCATCATCTGAAATAGTGCCACACAATCAAAAAAGGGGATTTACATCATTCACGTATTGACTAACGAGCCGCATTTTATGATCCAGTTTAGAACCGTTAATTATGCGACCAATTGAGACATTAGAGTAATCAAATGATGTGGAAACATGGTTGAGTGTAGAGAAAATTCAACAAAGAGCATTTTTATCAACAAGGGCGTAAGGATATGGTTGGTCATGTATTTGGACTTCGCCTGCAACAAAACTGGGATGGATATTTGATACGCAAGGAAAAGTAATAGCAACCGTATATGAGAGTTATAAAAATCAAGTCTGTGCTATTCACTGTCTCGACAAAAAAATGCCTTCGCACTAAGGCGAATAATAGGGAAGCATTCATTTATGAATTGATAATGATTTAATTGGCAGCCAGATTGCTGTCATTTTTTTATTCGATTAATCCAATGGACTTCCTTCCTATTGAAGTCTATTCATGACATTAGGCAGACAATAAAAAATGCTCCAACTCTCCAACCAGCTAAATCATAGAAATTTGCGCATTTGGGCCCTAACAAATGAAAATAGTCAGGTTGCATCATGACAACAGTCATACTCGATACTTTCAAATATTTATATTTTTGATATGAGATTATTGTGTCTGGCCCATGAAAATCCGAGCTATTATTTTCATTTTTTTCTACACCTTCTTTAATGTTGGGACAATAATTAATGCTCATTACTGTGGTGAAAACTTTGATCACCTAACTGCTTTTGCCAAGGTATCTGACTGCTGTGATAGCTCCTGCTGCCACAATTCTGCTTTTGAATTGCAAATTCAAAATGATTACGATGCCCCTGAATCCATTTCTCCTGGTGGTGCGCCATTTGTATTTGTTATCCACGAGTGTTCAGGTTTTAGTGCACAACAACTTTTTGATGCTGATTCGGCAACGCCTCCAATTGAAACGGAGCCGTTGATTCATTCCGGCAAGCATCCCATCTATCTTGCCAACCGGGCCTTTCTTATTTAATACCGTCAGATCAACTTGATCTTCTCAGTTGGTTCCGATCTTTTAAAAGATTGGAGATTCTATAATTATCATTTTGAAATTCTAAAATTATGAAAACAATATTGATCCTATTACTTGTTGCTTTATCGGTAGGCGTGAAAGCACAAACCAGTGGCGTGTACCTTAGTGCGGCAGACTTTGACTTAGGAAAACTCACCTATGCAATTGATTGCGCTACAGAAAAACATAAAATCAAACTCAATGAATTTTTTGGTAAGGACTATATTACTGTTGTCCATAACAAGCAGGCATACAATTTAAAGAAAAATGAAATATTCGGATACAGGGATTGCAATGACGCGATCTACCGCTTAGCGATTGACAGACACTATAAAGTTCTAAATCCAAAGGAAACAATTCTTCTGTATGCAATAGAGGTGGCTGCTTCCAAAAATCAAATGAGTGCCAAAAATTATTATTTCAGCAGTTCAGCGAGCGGTGAAGTTAAGGAACTTACTCTTACTAACTTGAAAAATGCTTTTGCCGACAATCATAAATTTCACGATGCGTTGGATGCAGAGTTTAAATCAGACTCTGAACTAACACTCTATGATTCATTTCATAAGGTATACAGATTGAACCGACTTTATTCAAATACCCTGAATAACTAAGTTCTAATGAGTAAGTGGTTTGGGGCAAAAGAGTTAGAAAATTACCTCAAACCACTACTGTCTTGACTTCTTGATTGATTACATCATTTGGTTAAAATAACTGAGGTTATTTGAAAAGCTGAGATAAATCATTTTTATGCAACAATCTATATAAGAACTTGGCTCACGATAAACTGAATCGTAAACAAATACAGAAATGAAAACAACGGCAATATATTTAAATCTCGCAACACTGATTAGCATCATAATTCTTACCTCATCCTGTATGATGATGCATCATATGCCGATGGATAATAATATGAATGGGGACAAGAGTCAACATGAACATGGTAATTCAGAAATGAAAATGGCAAAGGATCTTGTTTGTGGAATGCAGGTCGATACTAATGTGGCTTTGGCCATCGTTTATGAGGGGGTCTCGTATTATTTTGATTCGGAAGAATGCTTAAATGTATTTCAGAAAAATCCTCAGCAGTTTGTAAAAAAGGAAATGAAAATGAATGAGGAAAGTAATAAAGGGAGCATGTCAAAATCTGCCCTATGGGGAGGGGTGGTTATGGGGACCATGATGATCGTAATGATGGCAATCCTTATCGCAAACTGAATGAAATAAATAGTAGTGGAATTATAGTTTAGTATCTAAACATTAAAAAAAAGTAAAATGAAAAATGCTAATAAAATATTTCTGGCAGGAACGATAATGTTTTTTGCCATGACCTCTTGTGATACAGAGCAAACTTCAATCCTGTCAATGGAAAATAAGATTGCTCTGAAAGGAATGAATGAAGCGTATGAAAATGCAGTTAAAGCGAATACGTCCTTTAAAATTGCGGCTCAGGCCGCGAGCTCAACAGATATTCACAAGTTTGATTCAATATTCCATTATCACCATAACTATTTTGAGGTGCAGCATAACAACTATACGCATGATGGCATCCATGATGATCATCTACATGAGGGACAAAGTATGCGTGGGATGAACACCATGATGAATAATCATCAACTATGGACGGACGGACATCATACAGCTGATCATGATCTGATGGGCGGACTGATTGGTGATCATAATATGATCGTTCATTAAAAACCAAAGCATTTATTAAATAAGAAAAAGATTTAAAACATCTTCCTGGGATAGATTTTTAACCTGTCACCTGATCACCGTAACGATAAAAGATTTGTTTATGGTAGCAATGGCTGATTATGCGATTGTTATTCACTAAATCAAATTTCATACATTTGCCACTGCGATGCTGAAAAAACTACTCTTTTTTTATGTGTTTATATTCTCCTACTCAGGGGCAATACTGCACAGCATTGTGCCGCATCATCATCATAATTCTCATAAGGAGGCAAAGGAGCATCATCAACATGATAATGAAGCCAGTCACACACATGGCGATGAGCATCAGGAAAGTAACGATCCTGAGCACAGTGATTCACTATACCTCCTTACGCACTCATCCAATGCAGATATTACCGTAAGCCATACCTCTGCAGAGGTTTCCGTAAAGGGCATGAAGGGGGAAAATCTAATTGCTGTTTGCGTTGAGTTTTCTATTTTCATCCATGTCCTCTTGCCAAAAGTCTTTCATCCACCTTCGGATGATCCCATTACTGGTACTTCCCTTTATCTTTTTAGTGCGCTTCGGGGGCCTCCTTTCTCTATTGCCTAAACATCAGGACTAATGCTTGTATCGAATTTGCCTGCATGAGGCAAACGATCATCAAGTCATTCTTTATTTCTTATTATTCAACCATTAACCAAAAAGGATATGAATAAGCAGAGCAACTATATCCCCGCACTAAAATACAACTGGCTAACGCAGTTCTATGACAGACTACTTACTACCTTTTTACGCGAGAAAACTTTTAAATCGAAACTGATTGAAAGCGTTAGGCAAAGTAACCCTAAACATATTCTTGATATTGGTTGTGGCACAGCCACGCTTTCGTTAATGCTGGAAAGCACTTTCCCGGAAGCATGCGTTACAGGTCTTGATGGCGATGAAAAAATACTCGCCATTGCTAAACATAAAGGACAGGAGGCACAATCAAAGATTCGGTTTGTTAAAGCAATGTCCTATGCCATTCCGGTCAGTGCGGGTTTATTCGATGTGGTTACATCCAGCCTTATGCTTCATCATCTTAATGCCGGGGACAAAACGAAGACGTTAAGGGAAGCTTACCGGGTATTACAACCCAATGGTACGATCGCTATTGCAGACTGGGGCAAACCTTCCAACTTCATTATGCGTGGGGTGTTCTACCTGGTTCAATTGCTGGACGGTTTTGAAACAACTACCGATAATGTAAAAGGTAAAATTCCGGACTACCTGACCCGAGCGGGATTCAGAGAGGTGAATGAAATTGAAAAAATTGATACTATTTTAGGTACGATTTCAATTTATCAAGGAAAAAAATAACACACATTAAAAGATTCAATAACAAACAAATAGTAAATATGAAAACAAGAATAATAATGCTCATTCTGGTTCTGGGTAACTGGGCGGCTTTTGCACAACACGATCATCCTAAGCAAACCGATGAAAAGAAAATGGACCAAAGTATGGCCATTTTCAAAGATGCTAACTTTGGCAAGGCCTATGAACACTATATTCATTTGAAAGATGCACTCGTAGCTTCGGATCAAGATGAGGCAAGGAAAGCAGCAAATGAACTGCAAAAATCGTTGACGGGTATTAATAATGGAAAGATCGTAGCCGATGAAGTAGCGAAAGTGGTTGCAGCCACCAGCCTTAAAGATCAGCGCAAGGCATTTTCAACTGTAAGTGACACGATGGCTACTTTAATTAAAGGCGACCAGCTGTCTATGGGCAGCATCTATCTGGAATATTGCCCAATGGCTAATAGCAATAAAGGTGTTTATTGGCTATCCAACGAAAAGGAAATCAGGAATCCATACTTCGGAGATAAAATGCTGAAATGTGGAAGTGTGAAAGAAACGATTCACTAGAGTGAATAACGGTGATAAGAACACAAAACGTTCTTCTCTTTGGCGTATTCATTGAACTATTTGAAGTAAGAGACAAACGAAAAGAAAATTTAAGGAGATGAAACGTAGGGACTTCGTTAAATTATCTGGAGCGGTAGCCGCTTCAGTGATTGTTACTCCATCACTGCAAAGTTGCATGGACAGTATGGATATGAACATGGGCTCGAATGCGTTGCCTGTTAAAGTTGGAAACTTTGACACGGCTCTTT
>JANOUH010000450.1:0-8795 GCA_031416795.1 Cytophagales bacterium
TCGTATATATCAGCCAAAGACATCGTGGAGGCAAACGAAGATCTACGGGGAAATTTTGAAGGCATTGGCATTGAGTTCAACATTTTTCATGATACACTAGTAGTCGTTTCAGCCCTCAGTGGCGGACCATCCGAAAGTGTAGGGCTGAGATCGGGTGATAAGATTATAAAGGTGGGGGACAAAAATATTGCTGGTATTGGCCTCTCCAATCGCGATGTGCAAACTCATTTGAAGGGCCCCAAAGGCACAGAAGTTAAAATTGAAGTACAAAGAAAAAGTGTTAGTAAGCCGATAGTGTTTACCATCGTGCGTGACAAAATACCTCAGTTTTCGGTGGATGCCTCTTACATGCTTGATCATGAAGTCGGTTATATCAAAGTGAATCGATTTGCACAAACCACCCACTCGGAGGTGAAAGATGCCATGGCTAAACTTCAGAAAGAAGGGATGAAAAAATTGATCTTAGACTTGCAAGGAAACCCTGGCGGCTATATGGATCAGGCGATCAACATTGCAGATGAGTTTCTACCCAAAGGAGAGAAAATTGTTTTTACAAAAGGCCAGGAAGAAAAGTATAATGAAAATGCGTTCGCTTCAGAGCAAGGTGATTTTGAACGTGGTGACCTGATTGTATTGGTCAATGAAGGTAGTGCTTCAGCTTCTGAAATTGTGGCCGGAGCTCTTCAAGACAATGATCGTGCGTTAGTCGTTGGTCGCAGATCGTATGGAAAAGGCCTTGTTCAACGGCCTTTTGATTTGAATGATGGATCGGAAGTTCGCTTAACCATCTCACGCTATTACACCCCCAGTGGTCGGTCTATTCAAAAGCCGTATGACGATCTGGACGAGTACGATAAAGATTTAATGCAGCGCTATAAGAAAGGAGAGTTCTTTTCTGCCGACAGTATTCAGTTTAATGATTCGTTGAAATTCGAAACAACACATGGTCGCTCTGTTTACGGAGGTGGTGGAATCATGCCTGATTATTTTGTTCCATTGGATACCACCAGTAGTAGTAAATATTTTAATCAGCTTTTTAACGCGAACATATTACGTGAATATGCTTTTGGCTATGCTAATGAAAAGAAGAGTGGTCTGAAAGAAAAAGGCTATCCAGATTATCTTCAGAATTTTGAGGTGTCTCAATCCATGATTAATGAGATTGTTGACATGGGGCGTAAAAATAAAATTGAGCCGGATTACAAAGACCTACTAAAAAACAAGAGACTGTTTCATATCTACATCAAAGCAGAAGTAGCTCGTAACGTATGGGGAAATGAAAGTTTTTATCCAATTTTTAATGAAACTAACGAAGTACTTCAGCAAGCCATTAAACTCTTTGATCGTATTCCTGAATTGAACAGGAGTAAGATGTAAGAAAAACTCATCCATAAGACCTCATCTCTCCGATATTAAACCCAGCGAGATGAGGTCTTTTTTTGTATTTTCACAGGACCATTTCTCATTAATCATTTCACTATGTACTACCATCGCCTTGGAACTATTCCGCACAAGCGCCATACACAATTCAGACAGCCCGATGGCAGTTTATATAAAGAAGAACTAGTGAGTTCTGAAGGGTTTTCAGGAATTTATTCCAACCTCTATCACATCAATCCGCCTACCAGGATCAAAGCTTTAAAAGATCCAGTGAAGTATGGTCCTAAAATCATTCAGGATTACGCGCTAAGACAAACCCATCTCAATACTTCTAATGTAACTACTACGGGAGATGATTATTTAACTGCGCGCAAAGTACTGCTTGCCAACAGCGACTGCTCTATTTCCATTTGCTCACCATCACAACGCAAAATGGATTACTTCTATAAAAACGCTGAGGGCGATGAAGTGATATACATTCATGATGGCACCGGTGTGCTCATTTCTCAGTTTGGAAAACTCGATATCCGGCAAGGCGATTATGTGGTGATTCCACGTACGGTCATTTATAAACTTGAGTTTGAAGAAGGACCGCTTCGTTTATTGATCATTGAAGCGGCATCTCCTGTCGAAACAGTAAAACGCTATAGAAATCAGCTTGGCCAACTTGGCGAACATTCACCTTATTGCGAACGCGACATTCGTCCTCCGCATGAGTTGATCACCAATACGAGTAAGGGTGAGTTTCTAATGAAAATAAAAAAACAAGGATACCTCCATCAGTATGTTTACGATTACAGTCCGCTGGATTTAGTGGGATGGGATGGATTTCTGTGGCCGTATGCGTTCTCCATTCATGACTTCGAACCCATCACCGGCCGCATTCATCAACCACCACCAGTACATCAAACTTTTCAGGCTCACAATTTTGTGATTTGTTCTTTTGTGCCACGATTGTTCGATTACCATCCACAAGCGATACCGGCTCCTTACAATCACAGTAATATCGATAGTGATGAAGTACTTTATTATGCCGAAGGAAATTTCATGAGTCGCAGAGGAATAGAGCGAGGTTCATTTACGCTGCATCCTGGTGGATTACCGCACGGGCCTCATCCCGGCACAGTAGAAAAAAGCATTGGAGCAAAAGAGACCCACGAACTGGCCGTGATGATTGATACCTTCCGTCCTCTTTTCCTGACGGAAGATTCATTGCAATTTCTGGATCAGAATTACCCGATGAGTTGGACTGACAATTCAGATGGAGCCTTTCATGAAGTGAATACTCCTTAATTACTAATTTAAATACTTAGCCTATGAAAAACATCATTCTACTCCTTCTAGCCATAAACAGTTTTTCGCTCATAGCCCAGGACATTTCTGGTGCATGGCAAAGTGGAACAGAGGAAAATCGTTCTACGATGATTGTTGCAGGAAAATTCTTCTCAGTGGCGGTGTATAACATCAAAGATAAAATTTATACAGGTACCTACGGTGGTCAATGTCGCATTGACAAAAATCAATTTATTCAGATTCAGGAATTCAATACTATGAAGCCTGAGCTGATTGGCGTTGAGCAAAGTGCCGACATAAAAATTCAAAAAGATAAATTGATTTTTAAGGCAGGTGATGTAACTCAGGAATTTACTCACATCGATGCCGGCAAGCCTGGTGAGCTCCCTGGTGCATGGCTATTCACCGGCCGAATGACAGACTCAGGGATTGAAAAGAGAACACCTGGTGCGAGAAAAACTATGAAGATACTTTCTGGCACACGGTTTCAATGGATTGCTTATAACAATGAGACAAAAGAATTTTTTGGTACAGGTGGCGGCACGTATACCACAACCGATGGTAAGTATACCGAAACCATCGAATTCTTTTCAAGAGATAATAGCCGTGTTGGAGCCAAACTGGAGTTTAATTATTCGCTGGAAAATGGCAATTGGCGCCATAGTGGCAAGAGCAGCAAAGGTGATCCAATCAATGAAATCTGGTCTAAGCGAGAGAAGATTGGAATCTGATTTTTAATAAATATCCATTGGATAAATTTTCACTTCCCATACAAGTTCGATGGTCTGACATTGATCAGAATCGTCATCTACGTCATTCTGCCTACTATGATTATGGAGCTACGGTGCGTGTCGCATGCTTCTCGCAGCATGGTCTCACCAATCTGAAATTTGAAGAGTTACGAATCGGCCCGATCTTGTTTAGAGAGGAAGCTCTTTTCAAACGGGAGATAAAATTTGAAGATCGGGTAACGGTTGACATAGCCGTGACTAAGGCGACACCTGATTTTTCACGATGGAGTGTGCGGCATCATTTCTATAAGGAAGATGGAACCATTGCTGCCATAATTAACCTGGACGGAGCGTGGATGGATATCCTGGCAAGAAAGCTCACTGTGCCGGATACCTTTATTCAAAGTGTGTTTGACGATTTTCCAAAGGCATCTGACTTTGAGCAAATCATCCTCAAGAAAAAGTAATCATTGACTTACCCAATCTTCAATCACGCCCGGATAATGAAGATGCTCGAGCCGCTGAACTTTCTCGGCAATTTCTTTTGGTGTATCTGATTTATCGATTTCACAAACGGCTTGAAATAAAATTCGACCCTCGTCATATTTTTCATCCACTTCATGAATGGTTATTCCGGTTTGTGAATCTACCGAAGACCTCACGGCCTCATGCACTTTCATTCCATACATGCCCTTGCCCCCAAACTTGGGCAAAAGTGCCGGGTGAATATTGATGATATGATGCGGAAAGGCTTTGATCAAATACGAAGGTATCAACCAGAGAAATCCAGCCAATACAATATGTGTTATTCCTGCCTCTTTCAATCCTTGCAAAACTTCTTCGCTTTCGCGGAATTCTTGGCGCGTGAAAACTTTTGATCGGATTGAGAATTTCTTCGCACGTTCCAAACCATATGCATCCGCATTATTACTAAGCACCAATTCTATCTTTATCGTTGGATGATTTTGGAAGTGCAGAAAAATAGCTTCGGCATTTGAGCCACTGCCTGAAATAAAAATTGCTAATCGCGCCTGCTTCATTAATAAATCAATTCACAAAAGCCATACTGATAATACCCAAAACCATGATCACCTTACACCATTGACTGAGCGTATAAAAATCCCGTTTTGTATCCGCCCTCACAAGTACAAAGAGAAAAATACTCAGAGGGGCAAATAAGAAACCCAGGAAATAGTAAAAAGGCATCAGGGTATAAATCGCGTTAAGTGTAATCACCAACGATGAAAATAGGGCTAACAAAAAATACACAACTACTTTTGTTTTGCGAATGCCCAGGATAATGGGAAGGGTTTTACATCCAAAGGTATTATCGCCTTTAAGGTCTTCCATGTCTTTGATAATTTCGCGAACCAGCGTCATAAAAAAAGCAAAAAGCGAGTAGATGATGACAAAAGAATTATCAAGCTCATACAATACGTTTACCAGCAAGATCGATAAGCCTGTAAGGAGGGCCACCATAAAATTCCCAACAAAAGGTTGACGTTTGAGATTATTTGAGTACCACCACAAAATGAAGGAAGAAAGAATGTGAATCAGACCTAATCTCCATCCTAATAAAAAGCCAAGGCCTACACCTGAAAAGGATAGAGCACTGTGAAACAGAAGGGCATATCTGCGACCAATATCCTTTCCGATTACTACCCGGTCGGGCTTGTTGATTAAATCTATTTTGATATCGTAATAGTCATTTATGATATACCCGGCACCGGCAATAATGGCGGTAGAGGAAGCAAGCACCATCAATCTCCAGTCAAAAAGTAGATGAATGTCAATCAAAAAAAGAGCAGCAAAATATTGAGCCATTCCAATGATGAACAGATTCCAAAACCGAGTTAAGCGCAGGAAGGCTCTCAGACTAAATTTTGGATAAGTTTCGTGAGGCATGGTTGCAAAGGTAATGGATACTTGATAGACTAAATATTCTTTGCCCATCAAGTATCCGGGTTCCGGAATCAGAACCGCAATGCTAACATCACCATATAATTTCGGCCCGCTTGCGGATAGTAGTAATTCTGTCTGTATTCTGTGGGGCCTCCCAGGTAGCCATAGGTGTAGCCATTGGATGAGTACATCTTATCAAAGATATTATTTGCCAGGAGGCTAAGAGATATCTCCCTCATAAAGGAAGGCCGCCATGCATATGACATTCTTAAATCATCAATAAAATAAGCATCAATTTTCCGGCTTTCATTACCAGTATTATCCAGAAACTGTTTGCCAACATACTTTGTGAGGAGCCCTAATTCAAATCCCTTAAATGGAGAATACAGCAAGGTCGATCCGGCAATTATATTTGGAGATAGTGCAATATCCTTATTGGCATACGTGTTTACAACTTCGTTGTATTCATCAAAGTTCGCACCATAATCGTAAAGTACTTCATTAAAGTTTTTGATTTTATTTTTACTCAACGTAAGGTTCGCATTCCATAAAAATTTAGGGCTTAGCCTTACCGACCCCTCCAATTCAACTCCTGAACGATAGCTTTCATCTACATTAGTGCGAATGAGTGCTCCCACATCGTTTACTTTCCCTGTTGGCACCAATTGGTTTTTATAATCCATCAGGTAGTAGTTGACCGTAAACGTTATGTTTTGATTACGGAAACGCCATCCTGCTTCTATATTTCGTAACGTCTCATGCTTTGGCACTTTGCCGGCAATCGCGTTAATAAAATCATCGCGCACCGGCTCACGATTACCAACACTGTAGGAAGCATACCATTGACGTTCGGAGGACACTTCATAGGTGAGCCCAAATTTTGGATTGAAGAAATTATATTGCTGATCAATAATAAAATCAATTTGCTTGTCTTCTTTTCCTGAGGCGTTATAGTCCACTCCCCGATATTGCAAATCCAAAAAGCCATTGAGTTTATCTGTCAACTGATAGTTGCTCTTCCAATAAATAGTGAAGTCGTTTTTCTTTCCGTTGTTGAAATAGTATTGATAATCTTTAGGAACTGCAGAAACCTGGGCCCATGTGATTTCACCAAAGTGATCACCATCGTATTGATTCCATGCTCCACCCAGAATGGAGTTGATTTTATCTTTCTCATAATTGATGGAATAGGTGACACCGTAAAAATTATTGTCGAGCCACCTTCTTCGCACAAGATCAGTGGATGATACGGTTTCATTCCCAATGATTACATCAGGGAGTCCGTAGGCAGAAAAATTATCATCGTACCGAAACTCTTCATAAAAACCACGGCCATACGTATAATGAAATGCTCCATTAGCAGTGAGTGATTCAGAGAAACGGTGAGAAGCATGCAACTGGTAATGATCCTGTGCATAATGATCAACCTGATTTTTATACGTATAAATATTAAAGGTGCGCCCGGATGAAAGTAAATTATCGGTTTGCTCTTGATTCCAACCTTCTGTCGCAGCCGTTTCCAGCATGGCTGCCTCATCATTATTTAATCGCGACTCAGGCACACCATACCAGCTTTGATAGGTAATTTCTTTGCCTCCAAATACGATAGCTTTGATCATGGTTTTCTTACCATAATATCCACCAGATAAATAGTATGATTTCAAATCTGAACTAGCACGATCGATGTAACCGTCCGATGCGATCTGTGATACTCTCCCATCAAATACAAACTTCTGATTGATGAGACCTGTTCCAAAAGCTACTGTGTTCCTGCGAGTATTGAATGAACCAAAAGAATTTATTACATCGGCATAAGCCTGATCATTCCTTGTATTGGTTTGAAGATTAACGCTGGCACCAAAGGCTCCAGCTCCATTGGTAGAGGTGCCAACACCTCGTTGCACCTGCACACTTTGTGTTGACGTGGCAAGATCAGGAGTATTTACCCAAAACACGCCCTGGCTCTCACTGTCGTTTACCGGAATACCATTGATCGTGATATTGATGCGCGTGGCATCGCTTCCGCGGATACGTAAGCCGGTATAACCTACTCCTGCACCTGCATCGGAGGTAGTAACTAAGGATGGAGTCCAGTTGAGCGTGAGTGGCAAGTCCTGACCAAAATTTTGTTTTTGAAGAGACACTTTGTTGATGGTGCTATACGTGGTGGGTGTTTTTTCATTTACCCGGGTAGCTGATACAATCACTTGATCGGTCATGATAACATCTTCTTCCAATAAAATAACCACTGATTCTTCAGTTGGAACAGTCCATTGAATTTCAGAAGTTTTATAACCGAGAAAACGAACCTCTGCCTGGTAATTTCCTGAAGGTAATTTTTGAAGTTCAAATTCACCACGCTCAGTGGTGAATGCATACCGGTTGATCTCTTTCAAAGAAATCGTTGCACCGGCTAGCGGCTCATTTGATTTGCTGTCTTTCACATAACCGTGAATGACATGCTGGGCTTGCCCGACAAGTGAACAGACCATCAGGACTGTCGCCATACAAATTTTTAACATGTTTGTTTTCGTTTAAACCCGCAGGCACATCGGGGAATGTACCTTACTTACGTGTTTACTTTGCCTCCCTTCGTCCGCATTACCGGCATCAGGTTCTATGGGTATAATCTCAGCCCTTGTTTTTCCCACCTTAGCAAAAGCTCTGGTGGATAGATAGGCACCCCCTTGCCTTGATTACTCAAGACATTGCAAATGTACGCGTATTATTTTCTCATTTCCAACTTGGTCAAAAGTGAGTACCGAAAGAATAAGGCATCAAGTGCCCATAATCCATGTTCAAATTTTTATTTTTACCGCATGTACAAAGCCATTGTTAACAATAAGACATTCGAGATTGATCAAAATGATCAATCCATAACGGTGAACGGAACAGCTTTTCAATGGGATATCAACAAAGTGAGTGACGGTTATTTTCACATCCTCTATCAAAATAAAAGTTATCGCGCAGAGATTGTTACTGCGGACATCGCCACCAAAACAATTACGTTCAAAATCAACGGACGAAATTATTCTGTTGAATTAAAAGATAAGTTTGATTTACTCCTTGAAAAGATGGGCATGAATCAAACCGCTACGCACAAGGTGAATTCCATCAAAGCGCCTATGCCCGGGTTGATCATTGATTTAAAAATAAAGGCCGGTGATACCGTTCAGCAAGGTGATCCGCTTCTTATTCTGGAGGCCATGAAAATGGAAAACATATTGAAATCACCCCGTGAAGGAGTAATCAAAAACCTGAAAGTGAAAAAAGGAGATCATGTAGAGAAGGGACAGGTTTTGATAGAATTCTAATTACGAAATTCGCTTTGTAATTTCACAGAAGCACGCAAAAAAACAGAAGCCACAGATTCACTGATTGCATTAATCAGTGAATCTGTGGCTAAAAAAAAATTAACACCATTTATTTCACCAACACCTGAGTGGTCGAGGTAAAATCACTGGAGATATATTTGGCGAAATACACACC
>JANOUH010000451.1:0-6439 GCA_031416795.1 Cytophagales bacterium
GTTGTGGGGTTGCCGTCAAACCCCGACCACTGCGTGCGATAGCCAGCCGTAGTTTGCCATTGTTGATTTGATCCTGCATAAGCAGGATTCAATAGGATTGGATTATTCAAATATTGTGAATACAACGGATCTTGTTGTGCATAGCCAGTGATGCACCACATGATAAGAATAGTCGTTAATATTTTTTTCATGGGATAAAGAAGTTAAATATCAAGTGTGGAAATAATCACTTTAATTATTTTATTAATAGCTAGCGCTTAAGCGATATGTATCCGGTAAGAGTTTTTGGAAGGGGATCTTTTCGATCTGGAAATTCTATTTTATAGAAATAAGATTCTGTAGGTAACTCGCCATCATTTTTATTTAGTCCGTTAAATACCACAGACGTGTTATCGTAATTGGATTTTTCCCAAACGACATCGCCCCATCGGTTGTAGATCGTAACCTGATTTTTTTGAGTATCCGAAAGCAAATCAATGTGTTCAATCACCCACGTATCATTTTTAGTATCACCATTGGGTGAAATGCCATTGTATATAACAATATCGCCAACTACTTCTATCGCAAATTCTTTTTCAATACAGACACCCAGTTGGTCGCAGATCCGCAGTGTTACTTTATCGTTGCCAGAAAAAATATTTCCAGCGTAATCTAAATCAAGTACAAATCCCGATAAGGTCGCTTTTCCTCCTCGTTGAGTAGTGTTGTTCACCACGCGTAGCGAAGCAGGATCGAGGTTGCCGTCAGGATCGGATATGTAGGAGGTTAAATCAATCGAAATAAAACCTCCAATGGTGGTGATCAGCGAAGTTGTATTGATGACGGGTGGATTATTTATACAAGAAGTATTTGCAACAACTTGCACAACATCTGAAGCAACGCTACTGCATCCGATAGCATCTTTTACGATAACGGAATAATTACCCGGCTGCACGTTGTTGATTTGTTGTGAGGTTTCTCCATTAGACCATGTGTAAGTAAACCCCAATGGGGCTGACAACGTGATGGATTTCAAACATAATTGAGCCACACCAGAAGTGATCGGTTCACTCGATGTTATGGATGGTTTTGCAGGAATGTTAAGAATGGTGGCGATTACGGAAGTGCGTGAACTTTCGCAGGCACCATTATTTATTGAAACGTAATAGGTGGTTGTGGTGTTAAGTGAGGGAGTCACAAATGTATCGTTGGTTTCTTTTGCTGTTCCTCCAGTAGCAACATCATACCAACGATACTGTCCGTTCGTTGCGCCTGTAGCCGTTAAGGTTACGCTGCCAGGCCCACAATTAGACTTCGGTGTTGCTGTGGGTGCGGTGGGAATGGTTAGCACCGATCCGGCTACAGCAGTTCGCGTGCTTTCGCAGGTACCATTGTTGATGCTTACATAATAAGTAGTTGTAATAGAAAGCACTGGTGTTGTATAGGTGCTATTTGTTTGACCTGTAATGGCGGTTCCACCCGTTGCCACGCTGTACCATCTGTATTGTCCTGCTATTCCGCCTGCTGCGCTAAGCGTGAGGCTTGCTGCCACACAAGATGAATTTCCGGTAGTGATTGGAGCAGTGGGTAATGCGTTAACGGTTGCAATGACCGCTGATCGCGCTCCTTCACAAGTGCCATTGTTGATGCTTACATAGTACGTTGTGGTCGTTGATATTGCTGGCGAGGTGTAAGTACTGTTTGTTTGTCCTGCAATAGCGGTTCCACCCGTTGCCACTGTGTACCATCTGTATTCTCCTGTCGTTCCGCCTGCTGCACTAAGTGTGATAGCAGCTGTTCCGCACGATGAGTTACCCGTTGTCGTTGGGGCACCGGGTGCGGTATTGATCGTAGCGATGACAGCAGTTCGCGTGCTTTCGCAGGTAACCATTGTTGATGCTTACATAATAAGTAGTTGTAGTAGAAAGCACAGGTGTTATATAGGTGCTGTTTGTTTGACCTGTAATGGCGGTTCCACCCGTTGCCACGCTGTACCATCTGTATTGTCCTGCTATTCCGCCTGCTGCGCTAAGCGTGAGGCTTGCTGCCGCACAAGATGAATTTCCGGTAGTAGTTGGAGCAGTAGGTAATGTGTTAACGGTTGCAATGACCGCAGATCGCGGTCCTTCGCAGGTGCCATTGTTGATGCTTACATAATACGTTGTGGTCGTTGATATTGCAGGCGTGGTGTAAGTACTGTTTGTTTGTCCTGTAATAGCAGTTCCACCCGTTGCCACCGTGTACCATCTGAATTGCCCGGCTGTTCCGCCTGCTGCATTAAGTGTGATAGCGGCAGCTCCGCATGAAGAGCTACCCGTTGTTGTAGGCGCTGATGGAGTTGTAGTGATGGTTGCTATAACAGCTGTTCGTGTACTTTCACAGGTGCCATTGTTGATGCTTACATAATAGGTTGTTGTTATTGTTAATAAAGGCGTTGTATAAGTGCTGCTTGTTTGTCCGGCAATGGCGGTGCCTCCCGTTGCTACGGTGTACCATCGGTATTGTCCTGCTGTTCCGCCAGCAGCGCTAAGCGTGAGACTTGCCGCTACGCAGGATGCATTTCCGGTTGTGGTTGGTGTAGATGGATTCGCATTAACAGTTATCGTCACTGATGTTGTGAATACATCGTTCACAGCAGTGCCTGAAATTTTACATCGATAGGTCCCAGCGCCAAAGTTACCTGTTGTATTTACGGAAAGTGTTGCAGCAGTTGCTCCACTATATCCTCCCACGTTTGTAAGATCACTCCAACCAGCTGTCACAGGAATGTTTTGCTTTTGCCATTGATAGGTGATGCTGGCATTGCCTGTAGCTGCGGTGTTCAGGGTTGTTGTCGCTCCATCGCACACCACTCTTGAAACGGGTTGTGTTGTGATCGCCAGCGAAGGAGTAAAGGTGACATTGTCAAGCCGACTGGTGTTGTTAGCATCGCGATAAAGACCCCGTATTTGTAAAGAGGCCAGATCAGTAAGTATGCTTAGTACCTGAGCCTCTGAAGCGGCTGCTCCAGTAGCGCTATTCGATGTTTTCCAATAACCCAATGTATTATTCAATGTAACAGAAAACGTTGTCCAGGTGGGAGCAGCGGCTGGTTGATTGGAAACAGGAGGGAAATATTATAGCGTGATGCCTAAATTATCGGCAATGGTTACTTCATCATATTGGTTTGGTGTACCTGCCGTACTGAGCTGGATATCATAGCGCAGAGTTCCATTGTAATAGGTAGATCGATTGCCGAGGTAAGTTCCGGGTGCCACGAAGTCGAAGGGAATGTATATAGAGCCGGAGCCTGTAATAAACACAAATGGAGATCCGAATACAAAACCATCAGGATTTCCTCCAGTAGCAGAATATCCGATGGTGCCGTCTGCATCGTTTGGTGTTGTCCAGCCTTCTGCATTTGAAACAAATGTGCTGGTTACTTTTGCTTCTGCGTAATGGAGTAAAAACGTAAGGCAAAGAGCAAATACGATTTTCCTGTTTTTAAAAATGGTATGCATAAATGTTGGCTAGTGCGCTGCAGGTGTTATTGAAATGGATTCCTTTGAATTCGAAAATTGCATATGGAACGCAGCATTGTTTGTTCCGATAAAGACTACAGTCACAGGGCCTTGATACATTGAAAAATAATGGACACCAGTTCTGGGTGCTTGCGTTCTGAATGCAGCATTTGAAAGTAGCATTAAACTTGGTTTGTATAGAATGGACTGTTCCATTATTAGACTTTTGTCAACGTCCAATTCGGCTAAAATTAAGATAGTTTTAATATAAACGATTACGTTAGTTCTACATCATTTCTCAGAATTCCGTAAACTGCAACTTGTTTATAATTAATCACTTAAATAAGTAAGCAGCTTCCATACTAAAACGCACTAAGTAATTTTTAGTGGAAGGACATTTTCTAATTAATTTCTGTTTTCGTGTCAGAATTTTTGGCCCTTTCAATCAAATTGATGGAACCAATATTAGACTAGTTAGTTATGTGATGGGTTTTATACGTCCGGCTTCGAGATACGATTGAATAAGAAATTTGTTTTAAATCCTTAGTTTTGGGATACTTTTTAAACTGATGGCAGAAAACACCTTTAAATCCAACTCATTTAAGAAACCTGAAAAGGAAAAGAAGGCAAAGCCCACTAAATCGAAGTTCAAATTTGAATTTTCATTTTTTAAGGACCCACGCTTTGCGCTTGCAATGGGTTTCTTTTTGTTGATTATCTCTCTTTTTTTATTTATCGCGTTTCTTTCCTATCTCTTCACGGGCAAAGCCGATCAGAGTGTTGTGGAGTCATGGATAGGTAATATTGTAGAATCTGGACAAGAAGCGGAGAACTGGCTTGGTCTTATCGGGGCGGTCATATCCCATTATCTCGTTTTCAAATGGATGGGAATTTCAGCCTTCTTTATTCCACCACTTTTATTTTTCCTTGGCTTCCGTCTCGTTTTTAAACGCGATCTGATATCACTTTTTTCAGCATTTATTTTTTCTGTGTTTGCAGGGTTGTGGTTGAGTCTTCTTCTCGGATACATCACGCATAGTTTAGCAGGTGTAAATGAGGTTGGATTCTTAAGCGGTGGACTGGGTTACGAGCTGGCAAAAATTTCTGATGGATTATTTGGATGGGGAACGTTCCTGATCCTGGTGCTTTCACTATTTATTTTCATCATCTATTATTTCAACATCACGGCCATAAATGCATTTCAAGTGAAAGACCCCAAGCCCATGGGCATTGATGCAATTATTCCTGATGATGATTTGAAATTTAAGCCAATGTATACCGATGATCGTGACAATTGGCCTGATCAAACAGACGAGGATGAAATTCCAGAACCTGTATTGATTGTGAAGGAGCCGGTCACAGTAGCTCCATTAGCAGCAAACGAAATTAAGCTTGATGTAGAAAATTCTACTCCGAAGCCAGAAAAAATAAATGAACCTGTTTTCTCCATTGAAGAACCCAAAACAGAAACCGATGAACTGGCGGAACAATTAGTAGAAGCTCAGGGCGTATATGATCCTACCTTGGATTTGAGTAGTTATAAATTTCCTACACTTGAACTTCTCAATGAATATGAAGCGAGCAAAGTGCAGGTAACACAAGAAGAGTTAAATCAAAACAAGGATCGCATTTTAAGTACCCTGACCAATTTCAAGATTGGAATTCAAAGTATTAAGGCAACCATTGGACCTACAGTTACCTTATATGAAATAGTACCTGAAGCAGGTATTAAAATTTCGCGAATCAAAAATCTTGAAGATGACATTGCATTAAGTTTGTCTGCTTTGGGCATTCGAATCATTGCACCTATACCCGGCAAGGGCACGATTGGTATTGAGGTGCCAAATAAGAATCGTGAAATGGTTGGTATTCGCTCTGTGTTGAGCAGCGAACGTTTTCAAAAGTCGGATAAGGAATTACCCATTGCCATTGGCAAAACAATTTCTAATGAATTGATGGTGATCGATCTTACGAAGATGCCTCACTTGCTGGTAGCCGGTGCGACAGGTCAGGGTAAGTCGGTAGGCTTAAATGTGATTCTCACCTCGCTACTTTATAAGAAACATCCATCCCAGCTAAAATTTATTTTGGTTGACCCGAAGAAAGTGGAGATGTCGCTATTCAGTAAAATCGAAAGACATTACCTCGCCAAGTTGCCGAACAGCGAAGAAGCCATTATCACCGATACCAAGAAAGTAGTGTACACACTGAACTCACTTTGTATCGAGATGGAAAACCGCTATGAGATATTGAAAGATGCGGGAGCGAAAAACATAAAAGAATACAATGCGAAATTTGTTTCGCGCAAACTCAATCCGAAAGAGGGCCATCGTTTCTTGCCTTATATTGTATTGGTGATTGATGAGTTGGCTGACTTAATGATGACAGCCGGCAAGGAGGTTGAAACTCCAATAGCCCGATTAGCTCAGTTGGCGCGTGCCATTGGTATTCATTTGGTGGTTGCTACGCAGCGTCCTTCTGTAAACGTAATTACAGGTGTGATCAAAGCAAACTTTCCTGCACGCTTGTCTTTCAAGGTGACATCTAAGATTGACTCCAGAACAATTTTGGATACAGGAGGTGCTGATCAGCTCATTGGCCAGGGAGATATGCTCTTTTCCTCAGGTTCTGAGATTGTCCGCCTGCAAAGCCCATTTGTTGATACTCCTGAGATTGAAAGAATATGTGATTTCATAGGATCACAACGCGGTTATGATTCTGCTTACATGTTGCCTGAGTTTGAAGGTGAAGATGAAGGAGGTGCATCGGCCGTTGACTTATCGGATCGCGATCAGTTATTTGAGGAGGCTGCCCGACTCATCGTGGGGCATCAGCAGGGAAGTACTTCGCTGATCCAGCGCAAATTAAAACTTGGATATAATCGGGCCGGACGTTTGATAGATCAATTAGAAGCCGCTAAAATTGTGGGTCCGTTTGAAGGGTCAAAGGCAAGGGAGGTT
>JANOUH010000452.1:0-15264 GCA_031416795.1 Cytophagales bacterium
CCCGATGAGGTAGCCGTATGTAATCTCGCATCGATTGCACTTCCTAAATTCGTAACCGAAGATGGAAAGTTTGATCACCAGAAGTTATATGACATCACCAAAGTGGTTACCCGCAACCTGAACAAGGTGATCGATGTAAACTACTATCCGGTGCCAGAAGCGAAATACTCCAACATGCGTCACCGCCCGATTGGTATTGGCGTGCAAGGCCTGGCTGATGCGTTCATTTTACTCCGCATGCCCTTCGATTCACCGGAAGCACGCGGCTTGAACACAGACATTCACGAGACGATCTATTTTGCCGCCATGGAAACTTCTATGGAATTGGCTAAAGTGAATGGTGCTTATGAGACCTTCAAAGGTTCACCCGTATCAAAAGGAATTTTCCAGTTTGATATGTGGGGAGTTACGCCAAGCTCAGGAAGATGGGATTGGGAAAATCTTAAAAAAGAAGTGAAGCAAAACGGAGTGCGCAACTCATTATTATTGGCTCCTATGCCTACTGCTTCAACTTCACAGATTTTAGGTAACAACGAATGTTTCGAACCATACACGTCAAACATCTACACCCGCAGAACCTTATCCGGAGAATTCATCATCGCGAATAAGCATTTGATGAAAGACCTGATCAGCCTGGGCTTGTGGAGTGAGAACATGCGTCAGAAACTGATTTCTACTAATGGTTCTGTTCAGCCTATTGCAGAGATTCCTCAAAACATCAAGGACATCTACAAAACTGTTTGGGAGATTTCGCAGAAGTCAATCATTGACATGAGTGCTGATCGTGGAGCCTATATTTGCCAATCGCAGAGTTTGAATATTCACTTAACCGATCCGAACTTTGGTAAGCTCACCTCCATGCACTTCTATGCCTGGAAGAAAGGGTTGAAAACCGGTATGTACTACCTGCGTTCCACTGCTGCGGCTGATGCGATTAAGTTTACACTTGATAAAACAGCGATGGATCAACCTTTTGTTGCTGCTACTCCTGCGGTTGCTAATATTACTGAGCCCGCAATAGTCTATGCAGTAAAATCAGAAACGCAACAAGCGATTCCTTATGATCAGCCAACAGATGGTTATGATCAGAAGCGTGCCGATATGGCCTGCTCACTGGATAATCCGGATGCGTGTGAGGCGTGTGGAAGTTAATAAGATAGAATCAAGAAGTAAGAATAAAGAAGAAGGCCCTGCTTGTTGCAGGGCCTTTCATTTGAGTTTACTTTTTCCTTTATCTAAAAAGGCAAATCATCACTCGCAGTATTATCTGGAATGAATGAATCATCTGATGGTGGGGGAGCTGACTCACGCGATGAAGCAGAATCCCCTGTTTGTTTAGCCACTTTCCATGCACGTGCTTCGGTGTACCAGCGGCCATTGTATTCGCGGCTCTCTAAATTGAGAGAGGCCGTAATTTTCTCACCGATGGTTAATTTAATTTCATCTACTTTTTCACCCCACAACGAAAGACATACTTTCTTGGGGTACTGACCTGGGGTTTCCAGGATAAATTCTTGCTTTTTCCATACTCCGTTTTTGCCCTGGCCGGTTTGCAAAGGCAAAAGACTTACTACTGTTCCTGCTATTTCCATAAAAAATTACAATAAAGATTTCAACTCAAGCACTAATCCGGGCATCACTTCCATGCCCTCTAATTTCTCATCAAATGAAACAACGGTTTTTACTACTCCATTTTGTGTATATACCCATGCTTTTTTATCAATAGGATCAATAAGCCATGCCAGTTGGCAACCATTGTTAATCCAATCCTCCATTTTGGATTTTAACTGCTTGATTGAATCCGATGGAGATTTAACCTCAATAACAAAATCAGGGCAAAGAGGAGGAAATTTTTCACGCTGATCGGGCGTAAGGGCCTCCCACTTTTCCTTTAACACAAAGGCCGCATCGGGCGCCAATACGGATTCGTCAGGAAGCTTAAAACCTACAGAAGAATCCAGTAGAAAGCCTTTATTTTCATGAGCATCATACCAATGAACCAATGCCCTATATATTTTAAAATGAGTAGTTCCCGTAGTTCCTCCTGAAGGTGACATAATTATTAATTGGCCGTGTTTATTACGTTCAATATGAAACCAATCATTGGCTATGCAGAAATCAAACAACTCATCATCTGTGAATGCACTTCTCTCGGGAAATTTCAATACTATTGGTTCCATGCACTGTAAATATATGAAATTCGACTTTCGTTATAAAGCACCATTCTTAATTTCATCTACTACCGAAGGATCTGTTAGTGTTGAAGTATCGCCCAAATTACTAGTCTCGCCTTCTGCCACTTTACGCAAAATTCTGCGCATGATTTTGCCGGAGCGTGTCTTCGGCAATCCGCTTACAAATTGAATTTTATCTGGCTTGGCAATCGGGCCAATAATTTTAGAAACCATCTCACGGATTTCCTTCCTCAAATTTTCTTCCTCGTGAGGTTTATCGTAACAAATCACATAAGCATAAACGCCTTGCCCTTTAATATCGTGCGGATAACCCACCACGGCCGACTCGCACACCGCTGAATGTTCATCAATCGCGCTTTCAATTTCTGCTGTGCCCATGTTGTGGCCTGAGACAATAATAATGTCATCTACCCTTCCGGTGATACGATAAAATCCTTCATCATCACGCTTGCAGCCATCGCCAGTAAAATATTTTCCGGGAAAGGTTGAGAAGTAGGTGTCCTTAAAACGCTGATGATCGCCATAAATCGTGCGAGCAATGGCAGGCCATGGAAATTTTATGGTTAATCTTCCTTCAACACCGTTCTCCGTTAACTCATTTCCATTTTCATCCATCACGGCAGGCTGCACACCTGGCAATGGCAAGGTGGCAAAGGCGGGTTTCAATTTGGTAACGTTGGCGATGGGAGAAATCATGATGCCTCCTGTTTCGGTTTGCCACCAGGTATCAACGATAGGACATTGTCCGCGGCCAATGTGCTCGTGATACCAATGCCATGCCTCTTCATTAATAGGTTCCCCTACTGTTCCTAATGTTTTTATTTCTTGAAGGTCATAGCTATTGACAAAACTCAAAGGTGCTTTCTCTAATGATCGAATGGCTGTAGGAGCTGTATAGAAAATATTTACACGATGCTTTTCAGCCACGTGCCAGAACCTCCCCATATCCGGATAAGAAGGAACGCCTTCAAAGATCACGGTTGTCGCTCCGGCTAAAAGAGGTCCATATAAAATATACGAGTGCCCCGTAACCCAGCCCACGTCAGCCGTACACCAAAACACCTGACCTTCCTGATATTGAAATACCGTGCGAAAAGTATAATTCGTGTACACCATATAACCTCCACACGTGTGCACCATACCTTTTGGTTTTCCTGTTGAGCCCGATGTATACAGTATAAACAGTAAGTCTTCCGAATCCATTATTTCAGCAGGACAGTGTGCAGAAGCCTTTGCCATTTCTTCATGCCACCATAAATCACGGCCGGGTTTCATATTCACCGGGCTCAATGTTCTTTGATAAACAATTGTCTTTTCTACCGTAGGGCATTTCAACAGCGCATCATCAACAATAACTTTGAGATCAATTTTTTTATCACCACGATAAGAACCATCAGAGGTTAACACCACTTTGCAGCCTGAATCATTAATGCGGTCAATGAGTGAGCCTGCAGAAAATCCTGCAAACACCACGGAGTGAACAGCACCAATGCGTGCACACCCTAATATGGCGTAGGCCACCTCGGGAATCATAGGCATATAAATGCAAACACGATCTCCTTTTTTCACACCCTGATTCTTGAGCATGTTGCCCACGCGGCAAACATGATCGAACAACTCCTGATAGGTGATGTGCTTAGATGCTTCATGAGGATCATTGGATTCCCAAATGATAGCTGTTTGATTTGCCTTATGAGGAAGATGACGATCCAGACAATTCTCGGTAATGTTCATCTTACCTCCTAAAAACCATTTCACTTCGGCTTTTAAAAAATCCCACTCAAGAACTTTATCCCACTTTTTTTTCCAGTTAAAATCCGAGGCTACATCAGCCCAAAAAGCCTCAGGGTCTTCAATACTCTTTTTGTAGATCGATGAATAGGCTTGCTCTGATTGAATAATTTCCATGTGAAATCAGGATTGGTGGTAGAATCACTAAAATCCATCTTTTCTTTTAATATTCAAACCTAATCTACTTCGAATGGAAAAACTCTTAGGTAATGCTCGTTTGCAAAAGTTTGAATCGTATTAGAAAAATTATTTGGGCAGAATCAAATCATGTATTCTACTGCCACCGCTACCAGGGCTCCCACTACTGCCACTGCCAGTTTCTTGGCATGAAAACGATGCTCGGGGCTACTTTCAAAAACAATCGTGGTTGAGATGTGAAGGAAATTACCACTCACCAGGGCATAGAGATAAATTAAAGAAGTATCTGATATGACTTTGCTCTCAATGAAATATGAACTGATCAGCAGACCAATCGGTGCGGCCATTGAAAAACCAATCAGGTAAGGCAGTGACTTTCTCTTGGAATGGAGTTGAGAGGTTAACACGGTCATGAGGGCAAACGATGCTGGTGCCGTATGTAAGGCTATCCCTAGCAACACCGCATTCACATCATAACCAAAACCCATGGTTGTTGGCTGGGCCAGCATACTGCCTTCTAAAAAAGCATGCACACACAAGGCAGCTAGTAGAACCAATGCAGAAACAGTTCTATGTGAATGGGAGTGATGATGCCCATGTTCGTGCTCATGGGTATGAATATGGCCATGTTCTACACCCGATGTAAAATATTCCAGCAGCTGTTGAAGGAAAAATCCAGCCAATACAAACAACCCAAGTAGTTCTACTTCTCTATTTTGTATGTAGAGCTGTGGTAAAATATGAGTTACCGTAATCGCAAAGAGATAAGACCCGGCAAAAACGAGTAACAGTTTAAAGGTGTTGCCCTTGGCGGACGGCACCAGGTAAACCATAAGCCCTGCGATGAGGGGAGTAAAAAAAAGAACAATCAGCTTTAATGTCATAGATCTTTCCTTGAAGAATTTCAGACAACAGATCCTTCAGGGATTAATTTTAATTTGGGCACCTATTTTTTCCGTTGCAAATGTAGCTAAACCTTCGGGTGTTGAATAAATTAAAAAGGCATCGATCTCAGGATGTTTCTTTAATATTTCAATTGCTTTTTCGTGCCCCATCACCATGAAGGCAGTGCCCCACACATCGGCCGTAGTGGCATCATCCGCAAACACAGAAGCACTCAATAGCGCACGTGTAGCCGGATAACCCGTTGAAGGATCGATGGTATGAGAATATTTTTTACCATCCACCTCGCGATAGTTGAAATAATTTCCTGACGTAGTAAATGATTTATCCGTAAGGGAAACGTATGCCTTAAAGTATTGATTTTCGTTGGTGGAGTTTGGATCTAAAATACCGAGCTCCCAGGGTTTACCCGACTGAAGATTAGTACCGACTGCCATACCTTCACCACCCAGTTCTACCAGCATATTTTTAATTCCTTTCGATCTCAAAAAATCAGTGATCACATCTGCACCATATCCTTGTCCTATCCCACCAAAATCGATTTGAGCTCTTGGATCAAGCTTCCAAATGCTATCCTGATCAAATTGAATTTTATTAAAGCCAATGAAACTTCTGATCGAATCGATCTTGGAGCTATCGGGCCGGCTTACTTTCTGATGCCCAAACCCCCATAAGTTAACCAACGGCATTACGGATGGATCAAACGCACCCTCTGAATCGATGTATACCTGTTGAGCAATTTTTAAGGGAGGATATAAGTATGGAAGCTTAAAACGAAATCCAGTTGATTTATTAAAGATTGAGACTTCTGAATTAGGGTTATAATTGTTAATGGATTGATTCACCAGCACAAACAAAGAATCAACTTCCGATTTAAAATTACGCTGATGAGGATCAAAATAGGTGATGTGATAGGTAGTGGCCATTGTCTCTCCTTCAATCTTAATGGGCTCGGTAGGAATTTCAGGGTTCCTCCATTTCCAAACCACAAACATGGCCGTTAACAGGACCACTGAATAGAGTGCGTTTTTCCACCGATTGTCCATGAGCTTGAAATTTGGCAGCGCAATTTAGAACCATGCCGACCCGATTAAAACAGTTTTAGCGGTTTATTTGCTTAACTTTCGCTTGAGAAATACCTATGCGCGAAGATTATTTAAAAGGTGAGCCGGAAGGTCTTAATTCCACAGAAAAAGAAATCGAAAAAGCACTTCGACCGCTGTCATTTGATGACTTTACAGGGCAGCACAAGGTTGTGGAGAATATCAAAATCTTTGTTCAGGCCGCCAAGCAACGCGCTGAATCATTAGACCACGTTCTTTTACATGGCCCTCCCGGTTTAGGAAAAACAACACTCTCCTTCATCATCGCGAATGAATTGGGATCTGGTATTAAAATTACTTCCGGTCCTGTATTAGATAAACCCAGCGACCTGGCAGGACTTCTCACCAATCTCGAAACCAATGATGTTTTATTCATTGATGAGATTCACCGCCTCAATCCTATTGTTGAAGAATATTTGTACTCCGCCATGGAAGATTTTAGAATCGACATCATGCTCGATTCAGGACCCAATGCGAGATCGGTTCAGATTTCATTGAATCCATTTACTCTGATTGGAGCAACAACACGTGCGGGGCTTCTTACATCACCACTGCGTGCCCGTTTTGGAATTAATTCACGATTAGAATATTACGATTCGCAGTTGCTTACTAAAATTGTAAACCGCTCAGCAGGCATACTCAATACACCGATTGTACCTGATGCTGCCTTTGAAATTGCACGCAGAAGCAGAGGCACTCCACGCATTGCCAATAATTTATTAAGACGCACCCGCGATTTCGCACAAATAAAAGGAGACGGCACCATCACCAAAGCCATTGCGCAAATGGCACTGAAGGCATTGGATGTTGATGAAAATGGTTTGGATGATATGGACAATCGTATTCTCAGCGCCATCATTGAAAAATTCAAAGGTGGTCCTGTAGGATTAACTACCATAGCCACTTCCGTGGGGGAAGAAGCAGAGACCATTGAAGAAGTATACGAACCATTCCTGATTAAGGAAGGATACATCAAGCGCACATCGCGGGGAAGAGAAGCCACCGAAATTGCATACAAACATTTAAAGATTGTTCCCCCATCATCAAGAACACAAGGGTTGTTCGACTAATCTTCAGAGTGTCTATTCAAATTAACTGAACGGTATTCGTCAACGTTCCAATTCCCTCAATGGAAACAGAAACCTCATCATTCGCCTGCAAGGTGAAATCATTCGGTGGAACAATACCGGTACCCGTCATCAGGAAACTACCGTATTGAAACTTGCACGCCTTGTAAAGCCACGTTGCCAATTCAGGAAGATTTCTTTTCATTCGATTCAATTGAATGGAATTGCTAAATACTTCTTTGTGATTTCTTTTTATTGAAATGCTGATTTGCGTTTCCGCAGAAATAGGTTTTTCAGGAACATATAAACATGGACCTAATGCGCAACTGCGCTCATAAACTTTTGCTTGTGGAAGATACAATGGGTTTTCGCCTTCAATGCTGCGTGAACTCATATCGTTGCCAGCGGTATAAGCCTGAATTTCTCCATCGGAATTAATGAATAGCGTGAGCTCCGGTTCAGGAACATTCCATGCAGAATCTTTTCGGATATAAACCTGTTCACCCTGCCCGCTTACGCGGTGAGGCAATGCTTTGAAAAATAATTCTGGTCGATCGGCCTCATACACTTTTGAATAGACATCAGAAGCACCCGACTCTTTGGATTCTTCCATCCGCGCATCACGACTTCGCAAATACGTTACGCCAGCAGCCCACACTTCCTGATTCCCAATGGGAGCTATCACGTTGCTCAATAAATGGTGACTGAGATCAAAAGAAAGTGGTTCTGAAATTTCCGAAAGCTCTGACAGGTGTTGATGAAGATTGGATCGGTTAATAATCGTATCCCAGGTCTCGGTAAGAAGAAATACTTTATTCTCATTGACCAGCAACGCACCTTCTTTGGTTTTATATAATTGCATGACTTACTTTTTAATGGTATTTAAATCCACACCCAAAATATTTTTAGCCAGAATATTTAGCTTTTCAAAATCACCTTCTAAGTGAACCGTGACTTGTCGGTAGATTGAACTCTCTCCTGCTTTTAATTCAAGTGCAGGCGAAGAAGATTCCAATTCATAGAAAGGCCCGAGTTGTGATCCATCAGCAAGAGGTCCGTCATTATAAGAGTTTACCGCGTCTCCACGATAAGGCTCTCGTTGCATCTCCCATTTTGAATTTACATACGATGCATCGGGCACTATTTCAAAACGCGTAAGGGTAAGAATGTTCTTCTTGAAATCGTAACTGGCTGATATTGGTTTAGCCATGGATGGCGGTAACCCTATTTTACTGCGATACTTTCCATCACACCTAAAAAACAAAACGTTGTCTTTAATCAAAAGTCGTTCTGCAGGAATTTCTCCAAAATAGGTGGTGGTGATTAACTCTTTTGCGTTGGGCACCGGCTTAAAAGGAATAATCACCATTGTTTGATCCGATGGAGTAAACATTCCCAACAACCAGATGGAGATTAAACCGCTCTCTTTTTTCCAATCATTTGAGCCAATATTCTTGATCTGATTTTCTGTTTGATAGCCTACGTGTTTTACGCCTTCGGAAATTTGTGCGTTCAGTACAGATTCAAGTTCACTTTCGTTGAGTAGCGAAATTTTCCTTTCGATAAGCAGATCAAAAACAGTTCCGCTATAATTTGTAATAGATGTTTTTTTGGAAAAAGTTGCCGAGGAAGAATTACTTTCCACTACATCAAATGCTTCGGTATCAATCATGGGTGGAACCTGCCAGTTCTTAATTGAAAAAGAGTCACCTTCATGAAAATAAAGAGAATACTGCCCTCCTTCCGGACCTAGCCAAAAACGTTCCTCACCTCCTATCGGATTGAACTGCTTTTTCATTTCGCCAGAAGAAATCAAACTGTAATTCATCCATCCATAACTCGATCCTTCATCACCCGAAGCCGTACTCGTCATCACGCGGCCTTGATAATCGGCAGAGAGAAGTACTTTAGCCCGACCCGTTGCATCACTCAGTTCTACCACTTGCTTTGTGTGTTTACGCAAAAAACTGGCATCAGCAGAATATGAACCAGGTGGTTGACTATTATTTGGATTATTGCAACAGAACAATACACCAACGATTAACAAAGTGAGGTGCTGGGTTAAGAGTTTCATGAAGCATTTATTTTTGAAGGCATTATAATGGTTTTGCGATTAATATCCGCAAAAAAAACTGGTTGCCTTCATCTATAATCCTTTTTTATACTTTAAAAAAAGGAGACTGCCCTTGTGAGGCAGTCTCCTTTTATCAATTAAAATAACTAAATCAATAACCAGGGTTTTGTATCAAAGTAGCCTGACCTGATATAGAACTATTCAAGATTTCCTGAGTAGGTATCGGAAAGTATTCATGCTTATTTGGGGTGAAGGTCACTCCTTTTAAATAAGACTGCTTGGTGCCTTCCACTGCCCAGTATGCATCAAGTGTTTGTTTTGCTATTCCCCATCTTACTAAATCAAAGCGCCTATGGCCTTCCATAGCAAACTCGAGGCGGTTTTCAAATTGAATAGCCTTTAGTGCATTCGCTTTGGCATCGAAAGGGGCGCCAGCAGGATAGGTTCCAATAACATAGTTTGCAGCATTTGTTCCATCAGCATTCTTTACAAAACCAGCTGCGTTGCCAGCACGGGCCCTAACCAGGTTTACATAAATCCGAGCCTGATCAAGGCTTCCTATTTCTGCTTCGCATTCAGCAAGCCACAATAAAACATGTGCATAACGGATCATGCGATAGTTGTTGGCATTTTGCCTTCCACTGCCTACAGCCGATGAAAGTGTTCCTCTTTCGGCCTGATAATGCATGTGCTTGATCGGTGAATAGGGTCCTCCATAGGCTTGCTCACGAACCCAGGATTTTCCAGGGTGAACACCCCAATCCAGATAAGGAATACCTCTACGGCCAACTGTCCAATCGAGGCGAGGATCAAGATTAACTTGTGCTTCCGTCCATTTTAGCTGCCACGTGGCAGGAGTTGTTAATGGATCTACACCTTTATTGTCGGCCAGGGCCACATATGCACTCTCCACAGTTAGTTTGGCTGGATCAAAAACCCTGACAAAAGCTCCCTTTTTGTAATCTGTTGTTGCCACCCAATTTCCAGTAGACTCAACATTCCGATCGTTTACCACATCGGCTGCATTAAATGAATCCAATAATGGAAGTCCATTTGCATCTGTCTTAAAACCATTCACCAGGTTTTGAGCAGGCTGGTAGAAACCGCAACACGTAGCAGGGCCTGCATAAGGATAGTTTAACGTTGCCCCATTGTTACCATTTTGCCCACCGGTAGTGCCATCGTTTACCGAAAACTGTACTTCAACAATGGATTCTGCATTATTCTTTGTTGATGCACGATAATTATCATGGTATTTAGCCATTAAAGTATATTTCCCACTGGTTACAATTTCATCCAACAGCACCTTTGCCTGAGCAAATTTTTTCTGATACATATAGGCTTTTGCCAGGTAAGCAGCGGCCGCAAATTTGGTGGCACGGCCTTTTTGTCCGTTGCGTGGAGCATTCGTTGCAAGCAAGTTTTTGTAAGCAAAATCAAAGTCAGCTTCGATCTTGGGCCAGATGTCGGCCGTATTGCTTTGCTTCGTGCTGTTTGGCTCGAGCGGATCGTAGGTTAGATCATCAATATAGGGTACTTTGTTAAACATTTTCTTTGCTTCAAAATGGTAGTGTGCGCGAAGGAATCTTGCTTCTGCCGTGATGAGGGTGGCATCTGCCGGAAGGATGTCGGTCGCTTTCGCAAGCATTTGCAAAACATCATTGCATCGGGCAACACCGTCATACACAACTCTCCACTTGCCCCTGAAATAATCGTTGTCAGGAAGTATGTTATGCGTTTCTATAAAGGTCATATTGGGCTGGTCGCCAGAAGTAGTTCCTTTATATGCATCATCGGCAGCAATGCTGCCATATACGTGATTATCAGGAGCCGAGTGCCAGCCTGTTCCTTGTCCATTCCAGCCATCCAACAATGAATAAGCACCCGTTAACAGGAATTCGACACCTGTTTTATTGCTCAATGTTTGCACACTTAGTACACCTTTAGGTGCAACTTCCAGAAACTCGTCACTGCATGACAGAGGTAGCATAAACGCTACCATCAGCATTATAAGACTTAATTTTCTCATAGTATTAATCTTTAATTTTTAAATATTAAAAGCTCGCATTGATGCCTATAAGGGTTGCCTTGTAAGCCGGATAAGCACTTTCGTCAACACCTATGTGGCGATCATTTCCTGCACCATAATTACGCAAATTGATTTCAGGGTCTAAGCCTGTATAGTCGGTAAAGGTGAACAAGTTTTGTCCTTGTAAATAAACAGAGCAATTTGACATACCCAATTTGGAAATGAGGTTCTTGGGCAGTGTATAGGTCAACTGGATATTCTTAAAGCGAAGATACGAACCACTCTCTATATAATATGTGGATGGGTTGGTGCTGATCACATCGTTGGAGCGCAACTGGGGCAATACGGCATCTGTTTTCCCTGGCCGCCAGCTTCCTTCCCACATGGTACGGCTGCGGTTACCTGCAAATGTCTGGAAATCTGTCCAATACTTGGTGTAATTGAAAATATCATTACCCTGAACGCCTTGTGCAAACACGGTGAGGTCGAAATTTTTGTATCCGACATTTAGATTAAAGGCATAGGAAAAGTCTGGGTGCGGATTGCCAATAATCGTACGGTCGTTCTGGTCAATCTTCCCGTCTGGCAGGCCGGTTAAATTGCCAGAGGCATTCCTGCCGTTTGTATCGCGGAAGATAAACTGACCTGCCTTATTATTCGCGCCACCACCAAACTGTGTTGCGTGACCGGACCCTTCCGAATCGGTCTGGAATATTCCATCAATGATGAATCCAAAAAAGGATGACAACGGGTTATCCTGTTGTGTAACCGACATGGCTGGTATGCGTGTAGTAAACCCAAAATATTGCGTAAGTGGGTTGCCATCGGTTTTGAGCACCGTATTGCGGTACATTCCAAAGTTACCGCCTATGCTGTAACGCAGGGCACCTTGCATGGCTGTGCTGGTATAGTTCAAGTCTATATCAACCCCGTTATTGCGCATCTCCCCAATGTTTTGAAAAGGATTGGTAGCTTGACCATTAGCGAGTTGCAATTCAACCGGGAAAAGCATATCCGTTGTTGTACGGCTGTACCAGTCAAAAGAAAAATCCAGTTTATTGTTCAGAAGTTTGGTATCAAAACCTGCATTCAAGGAGGTAGTGGTCTCCCACCGTGCCTTCGGGTTTGCAAACTGGAAAAGTTCGTATCCCTGTACGGACGATGTGCTTGATCCATTCAAATCGTAAAAGGAAGTTTGGGCATCGGTATTAAATGTCTGATATGAGTTGTAGTCACCAATCTCCTGATTACCAGTCTGCCCCCAGCCTACGCGGAACTTTAGATCGTTGATCGCAGAAATGCTTTGCATGAAATTCTCATTTGATATCCTCCATCCGGCACTAACAGCCGGAAAAACAGCCGACCTGTAAGCAGCCGCAAAACGGGATGAACGGTCTCTGCGCACTGTCATATCCAGCAGGTATTTATCATTCAGTGAGTAGTTCACTTTGGCAAATTCTGAGGCCAGCCTCCAATCGACATAAACACCTCCGCTGTTGTTTGCTGTGCCTGGGTTACCGGCACTCAGGTATCTGTTTACCAGATCATCTACTGCGAATCGGCTACGGCCAGCACTGAAAGTTTCGCCATAAGCCTTAATGGCCTCTGTGCCTGCAAGCACGGTCAGGTTGTGGATACCGCCAAATGTTTTGGTATAGGTAAGGGTGTTGTACCACGTCACGTTATAATCATAACTGTTGGTAGTGGTCAACGAATTTGTTGCCGCTGATTCTGAGTGCTCCAGCTCACGTATGGTAAAAGTGCGAACGTTATAATTGTTGTAGTCAATACCCAGGCTGGTTTTTGCAGTCAGCCCTTCCAGTATGTCAAATTCGGCATACGCATTTCCAAACACACGGACATTTTTATTTATGTTGTCTTTCCCTCTCGTAAGTTGTCCAACCGGGTTGCGCGAATTGTCCAGGTCGCCACCCTTAGTGCCTCCAGGATAGCCCATAATGTCATACACTGGAATGATTGGCTGCATGCGTATGGCAAAGGAGATAGCATTGCTTTCATTTTGGTTTCCATTTTGCTGGCCTACGCGCTCATCAAAAGCGACCTGGAAATTTTCACCGATGCGAAAACGCTTGCTCACAGAAAATTCTGTGTTGGAGCGAAGCGAATAACGTTTATAATCGGTGTGTATCATGATCCCCTTCTGATCGAAGTAGTTAAAGGAAATCGCATAGTTTCCGTTTTCATTGCCACCCGAAAGACCCAATTGATGGTTCTGTATAGGAGCCGAACCAAAAATTTCGTCAAGCCAGTTGGTGCCTTCTTTATTGGCCTTGGTGATCAGCCACTTTGTATTTCTAAAAGAGGGCGCATCAATATCCTGTGAGTAGTTGGCGGGGTCCACACGTGGGTCGCCCTCAGAGGCGCCTGCAGGAAAAATATAATCTGGAATCACAGGGGTTGCTCCGGTGCCAAATTGTGAGTGCGTAGGATTTCCAGTAGCAGCCACCACAGCACCTGCATTTTTGCGCGACTCCCAAAGAAGGTCAGCATAATCCTGTGTGTTCAACAGATCCAAAAACTTCTGGGGTTTTTGAATTCCATAATAAAAATCATAGGTGAGTTTTGATTTTCCGGACTTGCCACGCTTGGTGGTGATGATCACCACACCGTTACCGGCCCGTGCCCCATAAATGGAAGCTGCCGAGGCATCCTTCAATACCTGCACTGATGCTATGTCATTCAAGTTAAGGGAGGTGAGGCTTCCTTTGGTTGGCACACCGTCTACAACATAGAGGGGTGAGTTGTCGTTGATTGTACCGAAACCGCGCACACGCACCATTACACCGCCACCAGGGCTGTTGTCATTACCTACCGTTACACCGGCAACGCGCCCTTGCAATGCCTGGCCAAAACTCGCAGTAGGAACGGCAAGTAATTTTTTGGAATCAACAACGGATACGGCACCCGTGATGTCCCTCTTTGACTGGCTTCCATAACCGGTTACCACCACTTCAGCCAAAGCAAGTACATCGGGTTCCATACTCACAGAAATGTTCGACTGTTCATCAACAAGCACTTCTTTGGAAAGAAAGCCCACAAATGAAAAGACCAGGACAGCATTGGCAGAAGGGACATTCATCGTAAAATTTCCCTGACTGTCTGAAACCGTACCACTGGAAGTGCCTTTCACGAGTATGTTTACTCCTGGCATGCCTGCATTGTTCTCATCAGTAACACGCCCCGTTAGTTTCCGCTCTTGCGAAAACCCCGAAAAAAACACGAAAAGAAGAAGCAAACTAAACAGTAGCCTCTTCTGAGTTTTGTAATCTTTTAACATAATTTTTGAGGGTTAAATGAAATTAGGTGATTTACATTTTTTGAATATAAACATCTTTATAGCTTGTTTCAAAGTGTATTTATAGGAGTTTATTGAAAAAGATAGTCGGGTTACACACAAATCATTAAATTTTACATTTACTTTTTGACAGCTAAACTAAAATTGTGAATAGAAAAAAATTGCTTTCCCATAGTCAATTTATAAAATCCATCGCTTCTCAATTAGGCTTCAGCTTTTGCGGAATAGCTAAAGCAGAATTTCTGAAAGAAGAAGCTCCGCGATTGGAAGAATGGCTAAAGAGAGGCTATCAGGGTTCGATGAGTTATCTGGAAAATCATTTTGACAAACGGTTAGACCCAACGCTACTTGTTCCTGGGTCCAAATCGGTGATCAGTCTGGTCTACAATTATTATCCTGAAAAAGATCTCGCACAGAAAAATACCGGTGATCTTAAAATTGCGAAGTATGCTTACGGAGAGGATTATCATTTCGTCATCAAAGACAAGTTAAAAACCTTTCTCAATAAAATTCGGGAAGAGATTGGTGAAGTAAACGGTCGTGCTTTTGTAGACTCTGCTCCGGTTCATGAACGTGCATGGGCAAAAAAATCTGGTCTGGGTTGGATTGGCAAAAACAGTTTGCTCTTGAATCGCTCGATGGGAAGTT